>JANLQT010000496.1:0-7306 GCA_031368035.1 Rhodobacterales bacterium
AAGTTTGGGGGTTTCACACCCCCAAACCCCCGTGGGATATTTCCGGCTTCGGTGAATGACTTGACCGGGGCCGGGGGGATAGGTTGGGGCGATGAATGATCGGGTAAGACTGATAGGGTTGGTTGCGCTGGCGATGCTGGCGTTTGCGGGCAATTCGCTGCTGAACCGGGCCGCGCTGGCGCAGGGGAGCATTGGGCCGGCGCTGTTTGCGGCCCGGGGGCTGGGGTGGGGGGGGGTGGTGCTGTGGGGGTGGGTGCGGGCGCGCAGCGGGCGGGGGCCGGTCTGGACGGCGGGGCGGGCGGGGGATGCGCTGGCGCTGGCGGTTTATGTGCTGGGGTTCTCGTTTGCCTATCGCTGGCTGAATGCGGGGATCGGGGCGCTGGTGCTGTTTGGGACGGTGCAGGTCACGATGTTTGGCGGGGCGCTTTTGCAGGGTGAGGTGTTGACGGGGCGGCGCTGGATCGGGGCGGGGGTGGCGTTTGCGGGGCTGGTTTGGCTGTTGTGGCCGGGGGGGGCGGCTTCGATTCCGATGGAGGGCACGGCGCTGATGGCGGCGGCGGGGGTTGGCTGGGGGATTTATTCGCTGCGCGGGCGGGGGGTGCAGGAGGTTGCGGCGCAGGATCCGACGGCGCGGACGGCGGCGAATTTTGTGCTGGCGGTGCCGGTGGCCTTGGGGGTGCTGATTTTCGCGGGGGTTGGCGAGGTCAGCGTCAGGGGGATTCTGCTGGCAGTGGTGTCTGGGGCGCTGACGTCGGGGCTTGGCTATGCGCTGTGGTATTCGGTTCTGCCGCGTCTGCCAGCGTCCAGCGCGGCTGTGGCGCAGTTGACGGTGCCGGTGATCGCGATGGCGGGGGGGCTGGTGCTGCTGGGCGAGGTGCCATCGTTGCGGCTGGTATTGGCCGCGCTGTTGGTGCTGGGCGGAGTTGGCTGGTCGTTGAGGCCTAAATCGGCCTGACCAGGCGGTGCAACAGGTGGCCGGTTTCAGCGTCAAGGCGGGTGATGCCGGTTTCAGTATAGCCTTGGCGTTTCCAGAACGCCCAGCCGCGCGCGTTGGCATCCAGCACGCCCAGGTAGATGCGGGGGCAGCCTTTGGCGTGGGCGAGGGTCAGGATGTGGGCGTGGAAGGTCGCGCCGTGGCCGCCCGAGCGGGCGCTTGGGGCGAGGATCATCAGGCCGAGGTAGGCGTCTTCGGCGGTCGGGTAGCCGAAGGACAGTTCCGAGACGCCGCTGAGTTGGCCATCCAGGAACAGGCCCAGCCGCCAGGATTGCGCGGGATCACAGCCGGGCGGGGTGGCGGTCAGGGCGTCGGTCACCTCGGGCTCTCCGGGCGGGTGGCCGAGCCAGAGCTGGTAGTAGTCCTGCGCCTCGGTCAGCAGGGCGGCGAGGGCGGGGCGGTCGGCTTCTGGGTCCAGGGGGCGGATGGTCAGTCGGGGCATGTGATGTTCAGAACCTGTAGCTCCACGGCGCCGGAAGGGCGCTTCCAGGTGACGATATCGCCCACGACTGCACCGATCAGCGCGCGGGCGAGGGGACTTTGCGGGGCGATGCGGTGGTTGGCGGCGTCGGCTTCATCCTCGCCGGTGATCTTGTAGGTGGTCTGGCGGCCTTGGTCATCGGCAACGGTGACGGCATGGCCGAAGGCGACGGTTTGGGTGCCTTGGGCCGCGGTATTGGCGAGGATGGCGGATTTCAGGCGCGCTTCGAGATACCGGATGTCGCGCTCGGCGGCGGCTTCGGGGAGTTTGTCGAGGCGTTCGGCGCGGGCGCGGAGGGTGGTCAGCGTGGCTTGCGCTTCGGCAAGGCGGGCGCGCAGGGAGGCGAGGCCGTGCGGGGTGACGTAATTGGGATGCGGCGAGAGGGGCAGATCGGGGAGGGGTTCAAGCTCTCCCGAGCCTTCCTTGACGAAGGCGCGGATCATCGGACCAGTCTTTCCAGCGGGTCGTAGGTGAGGCCTTGGCCCCAAGCGACCTGGGGCAGGCTGTCGGGTTTCAGGCGGATAGCGGCAAGTTCGTGGCGGGTGAAGAAGCGGCGCATGATGACGACGGCTTCGGGATCGGTCCAGGCGGGGTCAAGGTGACCGCCGGTGATCGTGCAGCGGAAGAACAGATCGACCTGGTGAAAGCCGGTGCCCGGGTCGTGGAATTCGTTGATCAAGGCAGGCTCGCCTACCGCGATGCTGAGGCCGGTTTCCTCGTGCACCTCGCGTATCAGGTTATCGGGAAGCGAAGCACCCGGTTCGACTCCGCCGCCCGGCGCGCACCACAGGTCGGACTGCCCGCCGGGATAGGCGTTCACCAGCAGCAGCCGGTCCTGATGCAGGATCAGCGCGCGGACGGCCAGACGGGGAAAGCGGGGTTTCATGCGCCAAGGCTGCGGCCTTGGCGCAGGATTGTCCAGTTCCTAGGCAGCGACGGCCTTCGGATCGGATTTGGCATCCGGTGCCGACAGCAGCAGGAACAGCGATGCGCCAAGGATCAGCGCCACGCCGAGCCACAGGTTGCCATCCGGCCAATAGCCGAACAGCAGGCCATAGATCACGATGTTGCTGACCAGTTTCAGATCGTCGAACGGCTGCACGAAGGCCGCGTCCGCCGAGGCATAGGACCAGGTCAGAAGGTACTGTGCGGCCATCATGATGATCCCGCCAGCCAGGAGATACACCCAGATCTGCTGGGTGGGCAGTTCAAAGCCCACATGCAGCGAAAGCCCGGCATTGATCGGCGTCAGCAGCAACAGCAGCCACAGGGTGATGGTGGGCGCGGATTCCGTCCGGGTCAGCGCTTTGGTCATCAGCGAGGACGCCCCCCACAGCACAGCGGCGGCAATGGGATACAGCGTGGCATAGGTGAAGCCAGTTGTCCAAAGCTGGGATACCACCACCGCGCCGACAAAGCCCACGGCAGCGGCGATCCAGCGGGCGGGGGTGACGACCTCGCCCAGAAACAGCTTGGCGCCGGCAAGGACGAACAGCGGCGCGGTCATGACAAGGGCGATGACCTGCCAGATCGGCGTGCCCTGTGCCAGGCTCATCACGAAGGCCTGCACGCCAAGGGCGGACAGGATGACGCGGATGATGTGCAGAACCGGGCGGTCGGTGCGCAGGCCCGCAAGCCCGTGGCGCAGCACGAAGGGCAGCGACAGGGCAAGCGCGATGGCATATTGCCAGAACGTATCGGACTGGGCCTTGAAGCCCAGCTGGTTGGTGATGACGAAGGTGATGGCATTGGCCATGGCAAAGCAGATGCCGGCCAGCACCATATACAGCGCGCCGCGAAACGCGCCCGAGTTCATCGCGGGGAAGGCAAGCTGATTCATTTGGTCCCTTTCCAGAACAACAAGTGAATCAGGGGGAAGCATCCGACGCCCGCCCATCGCGGGGCAGGAGGCGAACACATTCTCTTTCATCCGGACTATACCGTCGGCCTCGGAGTTTCACCGAATCTGCTGACCCTTTCTTCCCCTGAAAGTTCGGGGGGAAAGGCGCTCGCGGGCTATGACCGCCGGTGGGGAATTGCACCCCGCCCTGAGAATACCGGGATTAGCCCCGGCCAGCACCATCTAGCGCAGAAGTCGCCTTTCGGCAAGCAAGGGTTGCGTGCACAGGTGCAGGGTCGGCTGTGCGGGCAAAGCGGTCCTTCGGCGCCGACGCGCGGCAAGTCATTGAAAGGGTCTGATCGGGGGGGGCCATTGTGCCCGCCTGATCACAGGGAGGCGATTGTCATGTCGAAAGTCTATTCCGAGATTGCGAAGCGCATCGCGCGTCTGGCTGGCCGACCTGCCGCCTTTACTCTGGCGCTTGCGATCATCGTGATCTGGCTGGTCAGCGGGCCGATCTTCGGCTTTTCCGACACCTGGCAACTGGTGATCAACACCGGCACCACGATCATCACCTTCCTGATGGTGTTCTTGATCCAGAACACCCAGAACCGTGACACCCAAGCCATCCAGGTCAAGCTGGACGAGATGATCCGGGTGACCAAGGGCGCGCATAACGCGCTGATGGATCTGGAAGAGCTGGATGAAGTACCGCTCGCCGAGTTCCGCAGGCGCTATCAGAAGCTGGCCGCAGAAGCGCGGGTGCACCTGGCGGGCGGGATCGAGGACACCGACTCGCCCGAGGCCTGAGGCCTATGCGTTGGGTTTGACCCGGTTCACATGCCCCATCTTGCGGCCCGGACGCGGGCTCCCCTTGCCGTACAGGTGCAGGGCGGCGTGGCGTTCTTTCAGGATCGCGGGGATTGTCAGGACATCGTCGCCGATCAGGTTTTCCATCACGACATCCGAATGGCGCGATCCGTCGCCCAAGGGCAAGCCGGTGATGGCGCGGATATGTTGTTCAAACTGGTCCACCGCGCAGCCGTTTTGCGTCCAGTGGCCGGAGTTGTGGACGCGGGGGGCGATCTCGTTGACGATGAGGCCGCCGTTTTCGGAATCGGGCGGGGTCACGAAAAGCTCGACGCCAAGGACGCCCACGTAGTCGAGGGCGTTCAGGATGCGGGCGGCGATCAGGATGGCGTCAGAGCGCTGGCCGGGGGTCAGGCGGGCAGGGACCGTCGTTGTGCGCAGGATGCCGTCCTGGTGGACGTTCTGGCCGGGGTCGAAGCAGGCGACCGCGCCGTCCAGCCCCCGGGCGGCGATGACCGAGACCTCGTGGGTGAAGGGGATGAAGCCTTCCAGCACGGCGGGGGCGCCAGACATGGCGGCAAAGGCGGCGGGGGCGTCGGCGGGGGACATGATCCGGGCCTGGCCTTTGCCGTCATAGCCGAGCCTTGTGGTTTTCAGGATCGCGGGGGTGCCGATCCTGTCCAGCGCGGCGTCGAGGTCGGCGGCGGTCGTCACAGGCGCGAAGGGGGCGGTGCCGATGCCGAGAGCGGCGAGGAAGGCTTTCTCGGTCAGGCGATCCTGCGAGGTGGCCAGCGCGCGGCGGTTCGGGCGGATGGGGCGCAGGCTTTCGAGGAGGTCAAGGGCCGAGGTCGGGATATTCTCGAATTCATAGGTGATCACATCGACCGAGGCGGCGAAGGCGCGCAGGGCGGGTTCGTTGTCATAGGCGGCGCAGGTCACGGTATGGGCGACATCGGCGGCGGGCGCGTTCGCACCGGGTTCGAAGATGTGGGTGCGGTAGCCTAGGCGGGAGGCCGCGACCGACAACATCCGGCCAAGCTGGCCGCCGCCGAGGATGCCGATGGTGGCGCCTTGGGGGAGGGGGCCATGAATGGGCGCGTCAGTCATCTGACGGCTCCTCGGGGATCGAGGCGGTCAGGGCTTCGCGCCAGGCGTCGAGGCGTAGCGCGAGGGCGGGGTCTTGCAGGGCAAGGATCGCGGCGGCCAGCAGGCCGGCATTGGCGGCACCCGAGGCGCCGATGGCCATGGTGGCGACCGGGTAGCCTTTGGGCATTTGCAGGATGGAATAGAGGCTGTCCACGCCGGACAGGGCCTTGGTTTGCACCGGCACGCCGATCACCGGCAGGCGGGTTTTCGAAGCCATCATGCCGGGCAGATGCGCCGCGCCGCCTGCGCCCGCGATGATGACTTTCAGGCCCCGGTCCACGGCGGTCTTGCCATAGGTCCACAGGCGGTCGGGGGTGCGGTGGGCGGAGACGATCTTGGTCTCGTAGGGCACGCCAAGCTCGTCCAGAAGCTTGGCCGCCTCTTTCAGGGTCGGCCAGTCGGACTGCGATCCCATGATGATTCCGACTTGGACTGGCATCGGTGCCTCCAGATTATGGGGCCGCATAGCGTGTCGCGATGGATTGGGCAACGTAGGATGGGTGGTTCACCCATCTATCCCCGGTGTCGGTCGCATGATGGGTGAATCACCCATCCTACGGAATGCACCTGACCTCGGTTTTCACGGAGTTGGCGATGAAGCATTCGTCATGCGCGGCGTGGTGGAGGTCTTGGACGGTATGCACATCAGGCGTTGTGCCGCTCCAGACCACCTTTGGGTGCAGGGTTACGACTGACACCCACATCCGGCCCTCGGCGGTCTTGGCCATCTGACCTTCCGCGGTGTCGTCATAGCTTTCAACCACCAGCCCGGCCTTGGCGGCGAGGTAAAGGAAGGTCAGCATGTGGCAGGAGGACAGGCTGGCGATGAACGCCTCTTCGGGGTCCACACCGGCGGGGTCGGAAAAGCGCGGCACCACATGGGGGGAGGAGGAGGCGCGGATGCTGACGCCGCCGTCGAAGGACCATTGATGGCCGCGCGAATAGCGGTTGTCGGCGAACGGCTCACCGGGTTGGCGGTGCCAGTGGATGGTGGCGGTGTAGTGGGACATGGGGGGGCCTAAGTCAGTATGGGTCATTCACCCATCCTACGGGTTGCGCGGTCGGGTTACGCGATGATGTCGGGGATCAACTGGTCTTCCAGCCGCGCGATCTGGTCTTTCAGGGACAGCTTTTGCTTTTTCAGCCGCCGCAGGGTCAGCGGATCGGGGCGGCCGGCGGTTTCGAGCGCGTAAATCGCCTCGTCCAGATCCCGGTGCTCGCGCTTGAGCACCTGTAGCCGGATGCGGCGCATTTCGTCGATGTTCAGCTCGTTCGGGGCATTCATCGGTCAAGTCCTCATTCCGGGCAGAGTATAGCGGGCCATCGCCGCTGCGGGAAGGAATTCCGGGGAAGATCGCGGTGTTTCCCTGCGGCCTTGTGACTTGCAGCGCGGGCCGCGTGCCCCATATCTTAGGCAGCAGGGTGCCGCATGGGCCCGGGCATATGTCGCTTTGTTCAAGGACATGACAATGACAAGACCAAGCTTTACCGCCCATCCCTTTCTGTTGGGCTTCGAACAACTGGAACGGCTGGTGGAACGCACCGCGAAATCGGCGTCCGACGGCTATCCGCCCTTCAACATCGAGGCGGCGTCGGAAAACGAATACCGGATCACGCTGGCCGTGGCCGGGTTCCGCGAGGATGATCTGGCGATCACGGTCGAGGATCGGCAACTGGTGATCCGGGGCCGTCAGGCCGAGGACGTCACCGACCGCATCTTCCTGCACCGGGGCATTGCGGCCCGCGCTTTCCAGCGCAGTTTCGTGCTGGCAGACGGGGTTGAAGTGGCGGGCGCGGTGCTGGAACATGGGCTGTTGCACATCGAATTGCGCCGGCAGGCCCCGGAAACCGTGGTGCAGACCATCCGCATCGGCAGGAATTGAGGAATGAGCAAAATGGATACCAAATTCTACAACATGCCCGAGGCAGAGAACCCCATCGTCTACGTCACCCCGGTGCGGACCGAAGATTTGCCGGATGATGTGCGCAGCCAGCTTGGCGATCTGGAGGTCGTCTATTCGGTCAGCCGCACCAA
>JANLQT010000531.1:0-3716 GCA_031368035.1 Rhodobacterales bacterium
AAAACCCCGGATCAGGCCTACTTCAACCCGCTGTTGCCAGTTCCGGTTGCAGCATAATCAAGGCGGAAATCCACTTAAGAAACGCCCTGAACATGTTCAGACGAACCGAACCACCTCACTCGATTGTTGGGGAAAGTGCATGGCAACGACAGTTCAATTTCGGCATTTTGGTGGCCTTGAAGAGTTCGATGAGCATCGCGACTTATCTGGACGACTTCTTGTCGGTCTTGAAGGCCTGATCAGTCGCGTCGCCGACCGATTTGCGGCGTACGGCAATTGGTACGTTCTGTCCAAGAGTTTCGGGAGAGAGTCTGTGGTTTTGGTTGCTGTCGTTTTGCTTATGTGGTCATTGTCCTTTCCGGCCAACGCACAGGACAAGACTAATTTTCCTGCTGCGACCGGGGTTGCCTGCGTGGTGAATCTTGAGGCAGAGGGCGAGAAGTATCTGACGCTTCGGGAGCAGCCATCGGCCAGTTCGGGCGAGGTGGCTCGGCTTCGTTCCGGGCAAGCCCTCAGCGTTACGGGCGGCTCGGGAAACTGGCTGAGCGTTGAAGTGCTTGGCGAGAAAGCCTATTCCGGTTGGGTCAATGGGAAATATACGGTCGTGGTCGACGACGCGTCACAGTGCCAGGGCACGACGACCGCCAAAGCCGATGAACCTACCGTTGCCCCTGCTGCGACCGGGGTTGCCAATGACGCCAACGGCGAGCCGCTTCAAGACCGGCAGATCGGGGAACCCTAAAGGGCGGCCCAAGGGGGCGAAAGGGTTCCATGCCAGCTTGGCCCGGGAGTTATCCTCGACGATCATCGTTGTGGAGAACGGCATTCGCAAGTCCATGACCAAGGGCGATGCGGCCGCCAAGCGAGCAGTTAGAGAAAGCCCTCAAGGGTGATCTTCCCTCGATCCGCTTCGTGGCCGAAGTGGAACAGACCTTTGGTCTGGCCGTGGCGACGGAGTGGGCTGGCCAGATGAATGCTGCCGCACAAGACCTGCCGAGCCAGTCCGAGACCGAGGTGCTCGCCCATTTTGTCGAAGCAGCGCGCTCAGGACGTTGGGGGCCGGTTGTCGGCGCTGCTGGCCCCCAGGAAGAGGAACAGCAAGATGACTAGCTTGGATCCCTCGTTTGATCGGAAGGCAGCAGACTGGCTGACGGGGACGTCGTTCTTCGCCTTTGTCTGGCAGGTGTTTGGCACCTTGCACCAAGGCAGCGCGACGACCTTCCAACCGAAATGGCATGTGGAAGCCATGTGCTATGAGCTCGACGAGGCGGCGGCAGGACGCAACCGCCGCCTTGTCATCACCGTGCCGCCCCGCCATCTGAAATCCATTGTCACCGCTGTCGCCTGGCCGGCCTTCCTTCTTGCCAAGGACCCTTCGGCCGAAATCCTCGATGCCAGCTACGGCCAGGAACTTGCCCGCCAGCACTCGGACGACTTTCGGCGCGTGCTGGACGCGCCTTGGTATCGGCGCCTGTTTCCTCGGACTCAGGTCGCGAGTCCCGGATCGCGGGGCGAGGATGTCCGCACCACCCGCGGCGGGATGCGATAGGGGGTATCGACGGGTGGTGCGGCCACGGGGTTTGGTGGTCAATTCCTAATCGTGGATGACCTCCTAAAAGCTGCGGACGCCCATTCCGAGACCGAACGTCAAAAGGCAAAGACCTATCTCGTTGCCTCGCTCCTGACCCGGTTCAACGATCCGCGCACCGGGGTGATCGTGATGATCCAGCAGCGGCTGCACGAAGACGACCCTGCCGGCTATTTGCTGTCGAAGGGCCTCTATCGGCACTTGAACCTGCCCGCCATCGCCGAAGAACGAGAGGCTATCCGCATCGGTCCCGGCCTAACATACGAGCGCAAGCCGGGCGACTTGCTGTTTCCGCAAGTCTACACTCAGGAGGTGCTTGATACCCGGCGCAAGGAGATTGGCGCTGCAGCGTCCAATTGCCAATACCAACAGAATCCCATTGCGCCAGATGGATCGGCGCTGCGCTGGGAGTGGTTCGTCACCTATGACGAAATGCCGGCTCGAAGCGAGTTCGCCTTTGTCGGTCAAAGTTGGGACACCGCGATGTCGGCCAATCCCGGCGCCGACTATTCTGTTTGCACGTCCTGGGGGTTCCGCGGCGAGAAATGGTACTTGCTGGATGTGTTTCGAAAGCAGCTGGACATGCCGGACCTTCGGGCCGCCGTGCTTCGGCTCGCCATGACCTGGAATGCTGACAAGATTCTCATTGAGGATGCGTCGTCTGGCACTCCGCTTTTGCAGGAGCTTCGACGCATGGGGTTGTTCCGCTTCGTTGCGATCAAGGTGAAATCGGACGAGGACAAGGAGGTCCGCTTTGGATATGCTGGCGTCCACATTGAGGCTGGAAAAATTGTCCTTCCGGTCGAGGCGGCCTGGTTGGCCGACTTCAAGCGCGAGCTGATGGGCTTTCCGCGTTCCTTAAAGTTCGACCAGGTGGACAGCGTCAGCCAGTTCATCAACTGGGCCTGCAATGGAGGGCCAAACCGCCACTTCGGCGGCGAGTTGCAACGCCGCCAGAGGATCGTGTCGCCGCAGGAACGACGCGATGCGGAGAGGGCGAAGGCCGGGTTGCCGCCCGAGCCGCGCCGTCGTCGATAGGGGTGCACGACGGGGTACCTGCGGCGCAGGACACTGGCTGGCCCAAAAGTCAGTATTCCGGCGAGTTAGAAAAACTTCTGGCTCATAACCTGAAGGTCACAGGTTCAAATCCTGTCCCCGCAACCAAAAATTAATACAATATATCAATGTCTGAGGCCAATGAAGGGCGCCCCAAGGTGCTCTTTTTGCGTTGCAACTCCGCACTACATCTTTCCGCGCGATTCCAAAGGCTTACAGCGGTTCCGACTTCTTCCGTGCAACACCCATGCGACACGGAAACGGCAAAAAGTTCTGCAAATGTTCTGTGTCGATTGAGCTTGCTTTCGACGCCGACCAAAGCCGTCATGTCCTCGAAACCAACTCGGGGATTGACATGCCCAAGACAAACGACGCCGCGCTGGACGTCTTCATCACCACCAAGGCCGAGATCGACGCGATGCTTGCGCGGCTGGCGGCGCACAGCGCCGACCACTTCGGCTACAGCCCCGAGGAGGTGAACTGGGGCCATGTCGGCACGCTGGACCACTATCGCGCCCGCCTCCGCGAAATCACCGACATGGCGTTCCGCGAAGGTGAGCACGCCGCCTGATCAAAGACCTTTCGTGGACTGGATGCGGACCACGGCGATGCGTGTGGTGGTGCTGATGATCTGGCGGTTGGGGTCGTCCATCGCCGTGACATGGCGGGTGTTTCAAGCGTAAACACCCTCCTTGCTGATCAGAGGTGTCAGAAAGTAGGGATGCTGTGTTCCGCAACATCCCTGCCGACTAGACTGACTGGCCAAAGCACGTCCCCATGGCCAGCTTGCTGGTGGTCGCGCGCGCACCCGTCAGGTGTTGATCCCTCGGCAGGTCCCAAGTGGGGAACAGCCCAGCGACAGCCGCCATATGGTTTTCCAACTCACCGATGACCATGGTGATGTTCCATGTCCCATTGTATTCAGTAGCCGACCTCCGGAGATCGGCGCACAGGGCCATGATGGCTGCATAGTTGCGCATTGCCTGAAGCTGGCCAACCGCCTTGGTGTCATCAACCAGCAGCGTGAGGCCAGTCAGCACGGCCCGGACATCTCGCTCCATCATGCTGCAAC
>JANLQT010000500.1:0-4317 GCA_031368035.1 Rhodobacterales bacterium
CCGCGCGCGCCGCCGTGCATCGCTTCGCGCTCGATCGCCACGCCGTGCGCGGCCAGATGGGCGCGCACGGCGTCATGCGCGAAGGGCGAGGTGGCGATGCAGACGTGATCGACGTTGCGCCCGCCCGACACCGGCGGCACGGCGCTGGCGGCGCCGGGGTGGGTCACGTCCCACAGCACGATCAGAGCCGAGCCGCACCAGACCTGTTCCATGCCAAGTGCGGGGTAGGTGTAGCCGGGGACGGCGCCAAGGACCTCGGCGTAGAACCCCATCGCCTTTGCCATGTCATCGACCAGGAACACCACATGGTCGAGGCCGACCAGGGTGAACGGGGGCACAGATTGTGTCGTCATGCGGCTTTCAGCCTTTCCTGTTTCAAGCTTTTCAAGCCGGGGTGCTTCTGCTAGACGCCCGGCGATCCCATCCCTTGGGCCGTTCCGGCCCGCCACATCGTCAAGGACCACCCTATCATGGCCATCGAACGCACTCTGTCCATCATCAAGCCCGACGCGACCAAGCGCAACCTTACCGGCAAGATCGTCGCCAAGTTCGAGGATGCCGGCCTGCGCGTCGTCGCCTCCAAGCGCCTGCATCTGACCGCCGCCACCGCGGGTGAGTTCTATGCCGAGCACAAGGAGCGCGGGTTTTATGGGGAACTGGTCGCCTATATGGCCAGCGAGCCGGTCGTGGTGCAGGTGCTGGAAGGCGAAGGCGCCATCCTGAAAAACCGCGATGTCATGGGTGCGACCGATCCGGCCGCTGCCGCCGCCGGCACGATCCGCAAGGAGTTTGCGCTGTCCAAGGGTGAGAACTCGGTGCATGGCAGCGACAGCCCGGCGTCCGCCGCGCGCGAGATCGCTTTCTTCTTCTCGGGCCTTGAACTGGTCGGCTGAGCCGCCAAAATTCCTGTCAGGGGCCGCGCCTTCGGGTGCGGCCTTTTGCATTCTGAAGCGCGCAACGGGGCAGTTACACGCGTGTTACTTTACGTAACCTGTTGATTCTACGTGATTGCGGAAATTTTGTACATTTTGCATTAACCACGATTCCCGCCAGTTGCACAGACCGTAGGTCGGGCGATAGCCCGACTCTTGTCCGGGCACCCGCGCACCAGAGTCGGGCTATCGCCCGACCTACGCATCAACGTGCCGGCAGCACGCCCATCGCAGACAGGGCCTGATCCAGCGCCCGGGGCAGGTTGCCATGCTCGGGGGGCTTGCCGCGCTGGCTGGCGGCCACCTCGGCCTTCAACGCGTCGAACTTTACCCGCAGCGCCTTTTTCTCGTCGCCCTTGCAGTCGTTCCAGGGGCGGCCTTGCAGGCCCATTTCCAGCACATAATAGCCGATGAAATGCGGCGGCAGGTCGGCCTCCAGCCAGCGGCGATAGGCTTCATGCGCGCCAAGCGCGTGAAGCTGCTCCGCCGTAGTGATGCCAACCTTGGCCAAGGAGGCCGCAGTTGCGGGGCCAAGGTTGCGGATGGAGGTGATGGGCGCAGACATGGGCGCAGACTAGGGTCTGCGCCGGGATGGCTCAAGCCTCAGATCGAAGGCAGGTTAAATCGAGGCCCAGTCCTTGAAAATCGGGCCGCGGATCACCGTGCCCGACTGCTGCTGCGGCGGAGTGGCCACAGGCTGCTGGCCCTGCTGTTGTTGCGCGCCGGAGAGCTGGCCCGCAGGCTTGCTGCCCGCGCCGAGTTGCGGGGTGGTCGTGTCGGACATGATCTGCTCCACATGCCTTCTGGCTTTCCCGGTTTGCATGCATGCCGTGGTATGCATGGGGCCAGAATATGAAAAACTTGAGGCAATATAGAAGCTTGGCCGGTGCGGCGCAATGCCGCGCCCAGTCTCATCTGTGTGAATTTGATCACATCGGCGGGATGAATCGGGCCCGCAATCAGCCGGAAACGACACGCGCGGGATAGTCGGCCGCGGCCAGCGCGGCGATGATCGCGGCGGCGGGGGCGGGGCCTGTCGTCGTCAGCAGATGCTGTTCCAGATCGAAGCGGAGCGGGCCGGATCCGGGCACGGCGGACAAGGCTTGCTCGATCGTGGCCTGGCAGTGCTTGCAGTTCATGTCGGGGACGGAAAATTGGGTCATGGGGCACCTCTGGGCCTTATGAAAGCGCGGGGCGCGCCAGCGTCAAGGGGCACGGCGCCGCATGGGGGTGCGGGGCGCGCGCCCTCTCGCGCGCCATTTCGCGCGCCGTCTCGCGCGCATGAGCGCGCACATTTTGACCCTGGCGATTGACGGGATGACCTGCGCCACTTGCGTTTCGCGGGTGGAGCGGGTGTTGAAGGCCGATCCGGACGTGGCCTCGGCCTCGGTCAATCTGGTCACCAACCGGGCGGAGGTGGTGCTGAGCGGGGCCGTGCCGACCGAGCGGCTTATCGCGCGGGTGGCCAAGGCGGGGTATGGTGCGCATCTGGTCACGGCGGACGAGAAGGACGCCAACGCGGCCGAGGCGGCGCGGCTGTGGCGGCGCTGCTGTGGCGGGACACCTGGATCGCGCTGGCGCTGACGCTGCCGGTGTTTGCGGTCGAGATGGGGGGGCATCTGGTTCCGCCGTTTCACAGGTGGGTGCATATGACCTTTGGCTCGCAGATGCTGGGGTTGGCGGAACTGGTGCTGACGGCGGCGGTGCTGGCCGGGCCGGGATTTCGGTTCTTCCAGAACGGCTTGCCGGCGCTTGTTCAACTGGCGCCTGACATGAATTCCTTGGTGGCTTTGGGGGCGGGGGCGGCGTTCTTGTATTCGGCGCTGGTGGTGCTGGTGCCTTGGGTGATCCCGGAAGCCTCGCGCAGTCTGTATTTCGAGGCGGCCTCGGTGATCGTGACGCTGATCCTTTTGGGCCGGGCGCTGGAGGCGCGGGCCAAGGGGCAGGCGGGGGCGGCGATTGCGCGGCTGGTGGCGCTGGCGCCCAAGACGGCGCGGGTGGTGGGGGCGGACGGCGCGGTCAGCGAGGTGCCGATTGCCAGCCTGGGAGTGGGGATGGCGGTGCAGATCCGGCCCGGACAGCAGATCCCGGTGTTCGTGGTGATGAACGCGCTGCGGCTGCGGCGGTTTCGCGCGTAGCGCGTCAGGGGAGAATGGGCATGAATGCCCATCCTACCGGCGGCGTTGTTCTTGGGCGTTACTCCGCAGCGAGGCTTAGCGCTTGCGGTCGCAGGGCCAGGCTGGCCAGCGTCACCCCGTCCATCTGGTGATAGAACGCCTCTTCGGCTCTGGCCAGGGCGAGGCGCAGCGTACCCTCGCAGCTTGCCGCCAGTGGCAGGGTCTGTTCGAACTGCCGCAGCACCTGTCCGACCGAAATCTCTTCCGGCGGGCGGGCGAGGTGCAAGCCGCCGCAACGCCCGCGATGGGTGGTCAGAAAGCCCTTGCGGCCAAGCTGGTGGACGACCTGCGCCAGATGGTTTTCCGACGCGTTCAACTGCGCGGCGATCTCGTGTTTGCGGAACTGCCGGTCCGGCTGACCGGCACAGGTCAGCAGGGTTTTGACGGCGAGCAGGCTTTTGGTAGTGATGTGCATGGGGCACCTCCCTCGACTCAGCACGATGGCAGGTTTGCGCGACTGCGCTTTGATCTAGGTCAGACAGACCAATTCAGACGCTTTTTTCCGCAGAATCCGCGAGGGCCAGATTCTAAAACGCTTTGACTATGGGCAAATGCCCGATATTACTGGGTAAAATTAAGCTGCACGACGAACATGTTTGCGCTAACATGAAAAGCGTTTTGAGAGGCACGAAAACTCGGGCGAGCGGCTTGACCGTGCAGCGCCAGAGACTAGCCTGCGCGGACGTGAACAGGATGAGACCCATGGACATGATCGCCACTTCGCCCAACCTGTCGGCTGCCACTCTCAAGGCCGATATTCTGCGCCATCTGACCTATACGCTGGGCAAGGACGCCCCGAATGCCTCGGTCTATGACTGGCGCATGGCCTTGAGCTTTGCGATGCGCGACCGGATCATGGAGCCGTGGTTCGCCTCGACAAGGCGCACCTGGGCGGAGGATCGCAAACGGGTTTACTACCTGTCGATGGAATTCCTGATCGGGCGTCTGTTGGAGGATGCCACGGTCAACCTGGGTCTGCGCGATATCGCGGCGCAGGTGATGGAGGAGTTGGGGCAGGACTTCCGCCTGCTGGTGGAAGATGAACCCGATGCGGCTTTGGGCAATGGCGGTCTGGGGCGGCTGGCGGCCTGTTTCATGGAAAGCATGGCGACGGTGGGGTGCCCGGCTTATGGCTATGGCATCCGCTATGAACACGGGCTGTTCCGCCAGCGGTTCGAGCAGGGCTATCAGGTGGAAACCCCGGAAGA
>JANLQT010000540.1:0-9429 GCA_031368035.1 Rhodobacterales bacterium
TGTTGTGATAGCTGCCAATCACCCAGATCGCCCCATCCGGCTTCAACAGCCGCTTGGCCGCCGTCAGCCAATCGCGGGTGAAGGCGTCATAGGTGGCAAAGCTGGTGAACTGGTCCCAGTGGTCATCGACCGCATCCACGACCGAGTTGTCGGGCCGCAAAAGCTCGCCCTTCAACTGCAAATTATAGGGCGGATCGGCGAAGATCAGATCGACCGACCCCGCTGGCAACGAATTCATCACCGCCACACAGTCGCCCGCCAGAATCTGATTGCGGGGAAGCGTTGCCGCCTCCGTCACCTTGGTTTTCGCTGCCATGCTGCCCTTCAAGTCAAAGCGCGTGTTTGCCACGTCGTTGCCCTGAAAGATGAGCCATGGGTGATTCGCCGTCAAATTCTTTATTGAATCAAGGGGTTAGAGAATTATCTTGATACAAGATGTTGTGGACAGGCTTGAACGAACGCCTATGCGCGGGGGTCACCCCTAGGATTTGCAGCGCCTCTCGATGCTCCCGGGTCGGGTAGCCGGCGTTCCGCTCCCAGCCATAGCCCGGATATTGTTGCGCCAAATCCACCATGATCGCGTCGCGCGCCACCTTCGCCACGATGGATGCGGCGGCGATGGACAGGCACTGCGCATCCCCCCGCACGATCGCCTGCGCCCGGCCGGCCAGCCCCTTGGGGATCATGGTGCCATCAATCAGCAGATGATCCGCGCCGTTCAGCAGCGCCACCGCCCGCTCCATCGCCAGATGCGAGGCGCGCAGGATGTTCAGCGCGTCGATCTCTTCGACACTGGCATGGGCAATCGCCACCTCGGCCACCGCGTGCAATTCCAGCGCCAGCCGTTCGCGGCTGCGGGAATTCAGGGTCTTGGAATCGCGCAGGCCCGACGGAATCCGCAACGGGTCCAGCCGCACCGCCGCCGCCGTGACCGGCCCGGCAAGCGGCCCCCGCCCCACCTCGTCCACCCCCGCCACCCGCAGGGCGCCGCGCGCAAGGGCTTCGGTCTCGAACCGGAAATCGGGGATGGTCAGCATCGGCCCAGTTAGCCATCCCCGGCGGATAAGAAAAGGGGCGGCCCGAAAGCCGCCCCGTCACTCGCAACACAACCCAACCACTCGTGACGAACTTCGGGGGCCGGGTCGGGGGAAGGCTGCTCACCCCTTCCCCCGGGGCCCGTGCGCTGCGGGGGAGGCGCGGCACACAGTGTTGCTGTCCGGTGGTCCTATTGGGTCCGGACCGGCCCGCTGTCGCAATCGGCCGCCAGCGGCGCTTCGGATTGCAGGTCGATCTCCAGCCGGCAGACGCTGGCACTGGCGGCCACGGCCCCGGCCTGCGCCAGACCGGCGCCGTTCAGCCGCAGCGCGGCCACGCCAAGATGGCCTTCGACCGTAGCGCTGGCGCTGAAATCGGGGGCGCTTGCGCTGAAATCGGGGGCGCTGGCGCTGAAATCGGGGCCAAGCTGCGGGCCGGCCGCATCGGCGGGGCGCAGGCTGCTGACCCACATCAGCCCGATCAGCGCCAGGGCGGTGGCCAGGCCCATCAGGCCCTGGCCAAAACGAAACGACACAAGCGCCAGTTGCTCGCGGATCAGGTCAATCGGATGGGTCTGCATCATCGCGGGGGTCCTGCTTCATATGTCGGGCTTCTGGGAGCCCTTGAGGGTGCGGCGTCTCAACGCGCCGCCATGGGGAAAGGTTGCCGTTCCTCGCCCAGGACAGGCAATGTCATCCCGCTGATAGGCGATAACAACGAAGCAAGGCCCATATGCCGCCGGGTCGATATTGTATAACCGTCGCCCCTTGCGCAGATTGTGCGGGCGATGCGGCCCCCCTCCGGCGCCGCGATCAGGAGAAAGATCATGCGCACCCTTTCGGCGGGCCTTCTGGGCGTGGTGCTGGCCTGCGGTCTGGCGCTGACGGCGCATGCCGAGTGTTACGTTGACTTCAAGGCCAAGCGCGACAACCCGCTGAAGCTGGCTTATGGCGTGGCGCAGGTGTCCGACGCCGTTTGCGGCAACCGCAAGGCCGAACACGGCGAGTTGGCCCCAAGGCTTGCCGCGGCGGGCTGGACTTTGCTGAAGATAGTCTCCAACTTTGGCCCCGAAGGTCTGGAGCAAAGGAAACCAAGTGCCGGAGACTTCTACCTCCGCTACTGACAGTCTGAAAGCGGGCAACCGCGTCGTCGCCATCGGGATCACCGCCATCGTGCTGGTGCTGGTGGCCGCCGCGCTGTTCCTGTTCCTGAACCTGCCGGGCGCCAATGAATTCAACCGCAAGGTCGAGCAGTTGTTCGTGGACAACAATGATCTGACCTCGGGCGCCGAGATCAAGCTTCTGGAAATCCTTGCCCAGTCCGGCACCTCGTTTGCCGAGGTCTTGCAAAGCTACCGCTTCGTGATCTTCGTGCTGCTGGCGTTCTCGACCGCCCTGCTGATCGCCGCATTGGTGTTTCTTGTCACCATCATCGCCCTGAACCGCCGCATCTCGACCATCCAGAAATCCGGCATCCAGGTCGCAAGCATGCTGATCAGCCGGGAAGCCCGCGCCGTCTATATCAACGATCTGGAATTCCAGTTGACCGAGGCGGCCATGGAAACCATCGCCGTTCTGGCCGAAGCGCGACTTGATGACGAGGTGCTGACCGGCGCCCAGATCGAATCGGTGATCTCGGGCCGCAACGAAGCCGACTGCGACGAGGCCGCCGGCGCGACCCGCATCAAGCGCCTGCGCGACACGCTTGGCAACCAGCTGGTCAGCGAGCTTCTGGTCAAGACCATCGCCCGGCGCGGCTATGTCCTGGCGGTGGCGAAAGACGCGATCCGGATGATCTGACACCTGGGCTTGCTGCAAAGGCGTAAAATCCTAGGCAAGGCCTGCCGCATTGGCGGGTCGGCGTTCACGTTGCGGAAAGCATACACCGTCATCCTTCCGGCACTCGGGATGATGTGGTGGTCATGGCACGCGACTTTTCAGCAATCGGCACGCAGATACGGTCCAGTCTGCTATGGGTCCTGGCGCCGTCAGCGCTTGCGGTTCTGTTGGCTTACGGCTGGAAGGCTGCCCCGGAAGCGGTGGAAGCGGAACTGTTTCACCAGCAATCCGAAGCGATTGCCGACGAATTCATCCTGCAACTGGTTGACCACCTGGACCATGGGGCCGCCACTTTCAACAACGGTCAGGTCACCCCTGATGATGTCATCCGGCTGCAAGCCGTTGCTGGCACCGGCGGTATCTACCGGCTGATCTTGCGCGATGCCAAGGGCACGGCGCTTTGGTCCACCGACCCGGCCGATATCGGCAAGACCGAGACGACGTCAGATCTGGCCGCCAGCCTCAACACCGGCGAAAACGCGTTCTTCCACCTGCATCTGGCCACGGACGCCACCGGACCGGACCATCCGCCGCTGCCGGAAATGGAGGTTTCGGCCGAATGGACGCTGGGCGACAAATGGGACGTGAACTATCAGATCCTGCCGGTTCTGGACGGGGGCGAGGCGGTCGGCACCATCGAAACCTTTACCGACGTGACCGAGTTGCACGCGGTCTGGGGTACCACCATCCTGTGGAGCTCGGGCATTCTGGCAGCGCTGATCGGTTCCCTGGGTCTGGCGGCGCTGCTGCGCATCCGTCACGCCGGGGCCGAAACACTCGCCTCCAGCAAGGCGCATGCCAAGGCCGAAAGCGACTACCTGTCCGAACAGTTGCGCGTCGGGCGCGAAGTGCGCCTGCTGGGCGATCTGAACGAATGGCTGCAATCGTCCAAGTCGCTGGACGAGTTGTTCTACATGGTCACCCGGTTCATGTCGCACCTGCTGCCGGATGCCTCGGGCTCGATCTATGTCTATTCCAACTCGCGCGACGTGCTGGACGGTGCCTGCAGTTGGAACGGCGGCCAGCACCACCCGCATATCCACCCCGAGGATTGTTGGGGCCTGCGCCGGGGCCGGACCTACGCGTTTGAAGATGGCGAGGTGAAATTCGCCTGCGGCCATGTCCACGACGAACATCCCAAGGACTATATCTGCATCCCCTTCCTCGCCCATGGCGAGACGGTGGGCATGATGCACCTGTCCGCCCACACCGATGCCGCGGCCGAATTTCTGGCGCAGCGCAAGCTTGCGCAGATGTGCGCCGAACAGATCAGCCTCGCCATCGCCAATGTGCGCATGCGCGACGAGTTGCACTTCCAGGCGATCCGCGATCCCCTGACCGGGCTGCACAACCGCCGCCACATGATGGACACGCTGCGCCGCCGGATCGAAACGCGAAAGTCGGCGCCGTTCTCGATCGTCTCCATCGACATCGACCATTTCAAGAATTTCAACGACAACCACGGCCATGATGCCGGCGATGTCGTGCTGCGCGCGGTGGGCGAGGTGCTGAGCACCGCCTGCGACGGCAGCGAGGTCGCCTGCCGCATGGGCGGCGAGGAACTGATGCTGATGCTGCCCGACATCAACCACGCCACCGCGCTGGACCGGGCCGAGGCGGTGCGCGAGGCTGTGGCGGGTCTGACGGTGCGCTATGGCGACAAGAACTTGCCGCAGATTACCATTTCGGTCGGCGTGGCGGATTATCCCGGCCACGGCGCCTCGCCGCAGGATGTGATCCGCTCTGCCGACGAGGCGCTTTACGCCGCCAAGGCCAAAGGGCGCAATTGTGTCGTCTCGGCCTCGGACGTAGTGCCCGGCTCGCTGCTGCCCCTGGGGCGGCAAGAGGAAGACGCCATCGCCGCAATCGCCGCCGAGTGACAGGAACGGCTGGCAATTCCGCCACGGACACCGCGTCGCCCGACACCCGCGTCCAGTGCGACACCCCCTGCGAGACCCCGACCGTGTCGCCTTTCAGCGGGGATTCGTGCCGCAGATGGTAACTCGCATGATCGCCCATCACATTGACGACGCCGCTTTGCGCCTTGCGGACGTTGTGCAGATTGGCAAACGCATTGCCGAAGCCCGGCGCCAGATGCAGCAGCGTCGCCGCCACTTTGCCCTACATCCGATAGTAGCCATCCGCCGCGCCCGAGGTGCCGCCCTCGAACAGGCACAGGATGCAGCGCAGGTCCGGATGCCGGTCCAGCGCCGCCACGAAATGCATCTCTGACGTGCCGGGGTTGGCAAAACACACCTCGACACCCGAGGCGAGCAGCGTCTTGACCAGGCTTTCCGCGCCGTTCATCCGGGCCGTCCTTCCACTTAAAATCGCGCATCCCCCAGCCCGCAGAACGCATCCACCGGGCTGCGCGTGCCGAACTTCACCCGCCCCATCAGGCACTCCACCACCGCCGCCTGCATCGTCGGCATCGTGGCAAAGGCGTTGACGACCGTGGGCATCCGCGGCGCGTCATACAGGTAGTACGGAGAGCCAAACGAGATCATCGCCGTCGGCACCTGATGCCAGTGCCGCGCCATAGCCGGGCCAAGCCCGCCGCCCAGCTTCAGCCAGTCAAAGAAGATGCGCCCCCGTGTCAGCAGCGATTCTTCCGCCAGCACATACAGCACCAGATCAAAGTCCGGCGGCTGCGGCATCGGCCCCTGCCCTGCAACGCCCACTGTCACCTCGAACCCCTCGGCGCGCAGCATGTCCGGCAGGTCCAGCGGCAGCGGCACCGGCGAGAACGGGATCACCACCCCGGTCGTCAGGATCAGCACCCGCCGGTGCTTGTCCACCGACAACGGCATCAGCCCCTGCACATCCTTCTCCAGCACCGGCGCACGCGCCGTCACCGCCCTTGCCCGCGCCTGCCGCCCCTCATCCGCCAGCACCTTCGGCGCCGCGACCCCAAGATGCAGCCCCAGCGAGGCCTTCAGCCCCAGCACCCGCAACAACGCCTCCTCCAGCCGAGCCGCCGAAATCCGCCCCTCGGCCACCGCCTTGGTCACAAACCCCACCGCCGCCACCGGGTCCGGCGCGAACAGGATCATGTCGCAGCCCGCGTTGATCACCTCGGGCAGAGTTTCCGAATACGGCCCCCAGGACCCCAAGCCCGCCATCGGCGTCGCATCCGACACGATCAGCCCGTTGAACCCCAACTCTCCGCGCAAAAGCCCGACATTCAGCCCCTTGCTGATCGAGGCGGGGCGATAGACTTCCACCCCCTCCGCCCCCTGCTCCTTGGCATGGAACGGCAGCGCGATATGGGCTGACATCACCGCCTTCACCCCGGCGCCAATCGCCTGACGGTACAGGTTGCCATGTGTCGCCTCCCAAGCCGTTCGGCTCAAGGGGTTGATCGTGGTCAACAAATGTTGGTCGCGGTCGTCATGCCCCTCGCCCGGCCAGTGCTTGGCAGTCGCCGCGACACCATGCGCCTGAAACACCTCGATCTGCGCCAGCACCTGCTGCCCGATCCGTTCGGGGTTGGACCCGAACCCCCGTGTGGCCACGATCGGGCTGCGAAACGCCGCGTTGATGTCCAGAACCGGCGTGAAGGTCCAGTTGATGCCGATCGCCCGCGCTTCCTCGGCCATGATCGCGGCGATATCGCGCGACGCCGCCAGATCACCCACCGCCGCCAGCGCCAGCGGATTGGGCACTTCGGTGCCAAACGGCAGGCTCATCCGGCTGCCTTCCAGATCGGCCGACACCAGCAGCGGCACTCGCGCCGCGCTCTGCAGCCGGGTCATCATCGCCACTTCGGTGGCCCCATCGCGCGACACATGCCGGGTGATTCCGCCCGGCTTCAGCGCCATCAGCGCATCGGCCTTTGCCGCATCATCGCCAATCAGCAGAAAGTTGAACACCTGCCCGACCCGCTCATCCGGGCTTAGCCCGTCCAGCGTTGCCAGCACCCAGGCAAGGCCCTCGTCATCCAGATCAAACGGCGCCGCCTTCAGAAAGCCCCCACGCATCGCCATCCCCCTCACGCCTTGTCCCGCACCTGCAACTGCCCGCCCGGCGCCTGAGCCACCTCGAACCGCGGGATCTTCCGCAGCAGATCCGACAGTTTCGGCGCCCCATAACTGCGCGAGTCGAAATCAGGGAACAGCTGAGTCATGAACTGCCCAAGCTGCCCCAACGGATACCAATCCTGATCCGCATCGATCTTCCGCATCGCATCGACCACCAGCGGTATCGCCTCCATCGCCGGCCGCTTCACCAGCGCCACGACCGGAGCCTCCGCCCGCTCCACCTTCGGCTTGTCCCCGATCACCGGCGCCGGGACGGGTTCATCCCCCGCCACGATGTTCTCGATCAACAGGAACCGGTTGCAGACCTTGCGCAGGCTTTCGGGCGTCTTGGCCTCGCCCACGCCGATCACCAACAGGCCATCCTCGCGGATACGGCTGGCGAGCCGCGTGAAATCGCTGTCGGACGAGACCAGCACGAACCCGTCCACCTTGCCCGCGTGCAGAATGTCCATCGCGTCGATCACCAGCCCGATGTCGGACGCGTTCTTGCCCTTGGTGTTGGCCGATTGCTGATGCATCACCAACCCCAGACTGCGCGCCTTTTCCTTCCAGCTCGCCAAGGCCTGACTGGACCAATCCCCATACACCCGCCGCACCGTTGGCTCGCCATGTCCGGCCAATTCGTCCAGAATCGCCTCGGCATGGCGGGCGAGGATGTTGTCCGCGTCGATCAACACGGCAAGACGGGGCAAGCGGTCGGGCATCATCTGGCTCCATTCAGGCGATCAGCGGCAGAGCCTTCGCACCCAATGCTTCTAGCGCAACCCCGGGCGCAATGCCCAGCAGCAATCCCCGCGCCCCGGCATTGATCCAGACCTTTTCGGCCCCGCAGGCAGTCGCCTCCATCGCCGTCGGCACGGCGCGTTTCTGGCCAAAGGGAGAAATCCCGCCCACATGATACCCGGTCAGCTTTTCCGCCTTGGCCGGCGGCATCATCGCCGCCGCCTTCCCCCCAAACGCCGCCGCCACCCGTTTCATCGACAACTGCCGGTCTGACGGAACGACGCAGCACACCGGCGTTCCGTCCACTTCCACCATCAGCGTCTTCAAGACCAACCCCGGCTCCAGCCCCAATGCCCGCGCGGCGGCAAGCCCCACGGCGTCGGCGTGGGGGTCGTAGTCATAGGGATGCAAGCTCACCGCCGCCGCCCGCGCCTCCAGGAATTTCAACGCCGGTGTTGCCGCCATATCCCCCTCGTCTTGCTGGATTCAATGCCCCCGCGCCGGCCCCTGCGCAAGCGCCCGGTCGGATTTTCAGCCAACTCGCGTCTTGCAGTTCAAGGCCATTCCGGTGGACCCTGCCCTGCGGCGGAACAAATTCCCTCCCCCGCGCGTTTCAGTTCAGTCGAAATGCAAAAACCTCAGGAGATTCCCGATGATGAAACTGGCTCTGATCCTTCCCATCCTGACCCTGCTGGCCGCCTGCACGACCCCCCAGGGCACCCAGATCGCAGGCACTGTCGCCGGCGCGGCCCTCGGCTCGGCTCTTGCACCGGACGGCAGCCGGACCGAAGGCGCGCTGATCGGCGCAAC
The DNA here is from genome assembly GCA_031368035.1 of Rhodobacterales bacterium. Classification (GTDB taxonomy): domain Bacteria; phylum Pseudomonadota; class Alphaproteobacteria; order Rhodobacterales; family Rhodobacteraceae; genus Stagnihabitans. The sequence goes on from JANLQT010000540.1 coordinate 8,447, forward strand.
GGCGGGCCTGATCGCCGGCTCCGTGGTCGCCGCGCAAGGCCAGTGCACCTGGACGAACCCGGACGGCACCACCTACATCGCGCCCTGCCCGCAGTAAGAGCATCCCGGCCGCCGGGCGAGGCTCCTCGCCCGGCAGCCGTTTTGCCCTAGTAAACCACCACGCTGCGGATGCTTTCGCCCGAATGCATCAACGCAAAGCCTTCGTTGATCCGCTCCAGCGGCAGCACATGGGTGATCATCGGGTCAATCTCGATCTTGCCGTCCATATACCAATCGACGATCTTCGGCACATCCGTCCGGCCCCGCGCGCCGCCGAACGCCGTGCCCTTCCAGATCCGCCCCGTCACCAGTTGGAACGGCCGCGTCTCGATCACCGCCCCAGCCGGAGCGACCCCGATGATGATCGACTGCCCCCAGCCTCGGTGCGTGCATTCCAACGCATCCCGCATCACCTTCACATTGCCGGTGCAATCGAACGAGTAATCCGCCCCGCCAATCTTGTCGAAAGCCGTCTTGGTCAGGTCCACGATCGCCTGCACCACCGAGCCTTCGACCTTCTTCGGATTGACGAAATGCGTCATCCCGAACCTCCGGCCCCAGTCCTCTTTGCTGTCATTCAAATCAACGCCGATGATCATGTCGGCCCCGGCCATCCGCAGCCCCTGAATGACGTTCAGCCCGATCCCGCCCAGGCCGAACACCACCGCCTTCGCCCCGGCTTCCACATTCGCCGTGTTCAACACCGCGCCGATCCCCGTCGTAACCCCGCAGCCAATATAGCAAATCTTGTCGAACGGCGCATCCTCGCGCACCTTGGCCAGCGCAATCTCGGGCATCACCGTGTGGTTGGCAAAGGTCGTGCAGCCCATGTAGTGAAAGATCGGCGTCCCTTCCAGCATGGAATACCGCGTGGTCCCGTCCGGCATCAGCCCCTGAACTTGCGTCGCGCGGATCGCGGTGCACAGGTTGGTCTTGCGGCTAAG
>JANLQT010000566.1:0-3752 GCA_031368035.1 Rhodobacterales bacterium
ATCGCCATAGCCAAGATCGGCAATCACCTTGCGCGCCAGCCGGGCAAAGGCCGCCTGATTGTCCAGCACATGGTCCAGATTGTTCAAAGTGCCGCTGGCCTGATCCTCGATAAACCCGCGCCACAGGTTCATCACGTTCTGGGCGGATCGCGGCAGATCGCGCCCCGTTGCCAGATGCCGCACCAGGTATCCCGCCGCCTGCGCCAAGGGCACTTCACCCGATGAGGTCGCCTGACCATAGCCCTTGCGGTCAGCGTCATGGGCGATCTTGGCGTCGATGTTGATGGCCGTGCCGGGCATGGCGCGCGCGCCCACCGCTTCACACCGCGCTGTCTCCATCGCCTCATAGATATCCCGCGCCAACGGGCCGACCGGGGCATAACGGCCGCCGACCCCCTCGTCGTGATACTTCCGCCGCAGCGCAAAGGCATCCGCCGTGCCGCGCGCCAGCATCACCTCGTCGCGGGTCATCCGGCGCGACACCTGCGGCAGGCGCACGCCTTCCTTGGTCATGCCGGGGGGATCGACCGAATAGGACACCGTCATTTCGGCATCATCGGCCATGGTGCGCGTGGCCTCGGCCAGGGCCTTCTTGAACGGATCGGCGGGGTTGTCGCTGGACTTGCTCATGATGGGCGCGAGTTTGGCATTCCGCGCGGGCGGGGGCAAGGGCAGGGGGGCGGTTTGGCCGCCTCGGGCAGGCTTGGTGCGGGGATACACAGATCGTCTGCGGCGGTGCAGAATTGTGCTGCGGTGCGGCAACCGCAACATTGCGGACACAGAGATTAATGTTTCGACCTAAGGATGCCCTATCATGACCAAACCGAAAATTGCCCTGATCATCGGCTCGACCCGCCCGACGCGTTTTGCCGACATTCCGGCACAGTGGATGCTGAAGCAAGCGCAAGCCCGCACCGACATGACGGTCGAGCTGGTGGACCTGCGCGACTATGACCTGCCGCTGTTCAACGAAATGGCGTCGAACGCCTGGATGCCCTCGTCTGATCCCAAGGCCGTGGCCTGGCAGAAGAAAATGGGCGAGTTCGACGGCTACATCTTCGTCGTCGCCGAATACAACCGCTCCATCACCGGCGCTTTGAAGAACGCGCTGGACCAAGCCTACGTCGAATGGAACCGCAAGCCGATGACCGCCATCGCTTACGGTGCCCTGGGCGGCACCCGCGCGCTGGAGCATCTGCGGACCATCGGCGTCGAGCTGCAAATGGTGCCGACGCGCAACGCCGTGCATCTGGGCGGCTCGGACTTCTTCGCCACGCATCCCGGCATGGGCGGCACCGGCGACATGACCAAGATCGAGGCGCATATCCTTCCGGCGGCCAAATCTTCGCTGGACGATCTGGTCTGGTGGGCCCGGGCCACGATGGACGCCAAGGCGAGCGAAGCGCTAAAAGCCGCAGCCTGATCGGTGATCACAGGATGGGGGAATCCCCCATCCTACCCAAGACCACCCAGCCTCGGCGCCACCTCTGGCAGCGCCGGGGCCTCTAACCCCGCGAACGGATCGTCCCAGTGGGGCAGGGCAGTCAGCCGCCCATACCAGCGCTCCAGCGCGGGATAGTCGCTCAGCGGCAGGCAGGCGACATCGTTGAACGGCAGATAGGACGCCACGCGAAAATCGGCAAAGCTCAGCCCGCTGTCCAGCAGAAAGTCCCGCCCCGCCAGATGACCGTCAAGCTGGGCCGCGCTGCTGTGAAACGCGGCCAGCCCGTCCTCGACCGCATTCAGGTCCACCGGGCCAAAGCCATAGCGCTGCTTGGTGCCATATTCGAAATGCACCTTGTCCACCGCCGCCACGAAATTCGCCTTGCCCCAGGAAATCCAGCGGATCATGTCGGGCAAATCCCGGTCCATCCGCCAGAAGTTGCCCCCCACCATCATTGACAGCCGGCACGCGATGGCGTCCGCCTCCCACAGCGACGCGCCGCCTTCCACCAGGATCGGCAGCAGCAGCGTGGGGTTCAGCTTGCGAAAGAAATCGCTGTGCGCGGGATCGAAGGTCGAGGCCCATTGCAGCGTGACCGGCGCCTCCAGATGCCGCGCGACGGCCACCGCAAGGCGCGGATTGGGGTTGCGCGAGACGTAAAGGATGGGGGACACCGCCGGTCTCGGGTTTGAATTGATATCAATCTGCCTGCGCGCGCCGCAGACCGCAATCCGGATTTGGCCAGCAGGATGGGCCTTCAGGCCGATTATCCTTGCCGCGGCCGCCTTGTCGGTCCGATCGCGCCCCTGCACCTGATCCCTGACATTCCGGTCTGTCCGGCAACCGGTTGCTGCAATTGGGACAATGAAAGGTCTGAATTGCGCGGCATTGTTCACGAAGTATCAACCTGTCGCGGGCTATGCCGGGCACTGGAACAAGAAGGGCATGGGTGGGTGATGAAATTCGTTTTCCTCGGGGGCGGCCTCGCCGTCGTATCATTGTTGACGGGATGCGGGCTGCAAGACGCCTTGCACACGGCAGATGTATATAATGCCCTCAATGCGGCGCAGGTCCTGACGGGGCCGGCCTCGGACGCAGCGGAAATCGAGCTGCGCCGCGGTGAGGCCACCTATACCGGCCTCGGAACCGTCACCGCCTCGAATGGCTCCAGCGTCACGGCGTTTCTGGGCGACGCCTCGATCCGCGTCGATTTCACCGCAGGCACCGTCGATGGCCAGATCGCCATGTACAGCGGCAAGGGCGGGCTTGACCCGAACACCGACCCCCAGGCCTTCTTCGATCAGGTCGAGGCCGACCCCGCGACGTTCCTGTTGTCGATGGGCTCGGCCTCGGGCACCGTCGCGCTGACGGATGGCAGCTTCGTGGGCGTGGGGTTTGTCGCCAGCGCCTCCAGCGGGGATCTGGTCTATGATGGCACCACGGTCGTGGTCACCGGCGGCACGGTGACGGGCGAATTTACCGGCGCGGATGTGAACGGCGTACGCAGCACCGCGACCGATGTGACCGGCACCGTGAACGGCACGGGCGCAAGCGGTATTGCGGTCTATTTCGCCGGCGCCGAATAGCGCCGCGCTGAGGGGTTACAGCCCCAGCTTCGCCGCCACCATCTGGCCAACCACCGCAGGATTGGCCTTGCCGCCGGTGGCTTTCAGGACCTGTCCATGAACCAGCCCGCCACCTTGGCATTGACCTTGGCCTTTTCCACCTGATCGGGATTGGCCGCGATCAGCGCGTCCAGCGCCGCCTCGATGGCGCCGGTGTCGGTCACGGCCTTCATGCCGTGCCTGGCCGCCAGTTCGGCCGGATCGCCGCCTTCCGTCCACAGAAGCTCGAACAGGTCCTTGGCCATCTTGCCAGTGATCTCGCCCGTGGCGACCATCGAAATGATCGCAGTGTTGGCCGCAGGACTCAGAGCGGCCGTCGCAGCGCTCTTTTGTTCTATCGAAAACGTTGCAGGAAATCCCCTTATCTCGTATCGAAGAGTTTCAGCATGAAGTGTGTATTGGCCCGAAGTGGGAGCCCGCAAGCCCTTAACAAACTCCGAGAGCACAGAACGATCAATGCCTTCTCTGTTCATACGACCAAGGACTTCGTTTATCACCCAATTTGCAGCCCTCTTGCCGTCAATTCCTTTCGCAACCGACTCAAAATAATCAGCCACGTCGAGTTCCGCCGTCAGCACACTCGCATCGTAATCGGTCAGCCCGAAATCCCCCATGAACCGCGCCTTCTTGGCATCCGGCAGTTCCGGCATATCGGCGGCAATCTCATCGACCCAAGCCTGCTC
>JANLQT010000567.1:0-3707 GCA_031368035.1 Rhodobacterales bacterium
GCACCAGGGCTTCGTCTGCATGAAAAACGCCGTCAACGTCGATCAGGCGCATGAACTGGCGAAGTGGGTGTCGACCCCGCAGGGTGCTGCGATGTGGGCTACCGCCTTCTCGTCCAACCCGGTCGGCAAGGGTGCTGGGGACTTGCTTAGTCCCGATGTTTCGGCGTTCTACAGCGCATCCTTTGATGACGCGGCGCTGGCAAAGCTGTGGTGGTGGCCGGATCAATCGGCGGAATTCATCGCCAAGCGCGGTGAATATTCAGACAAGTACAAGGCCGCCTGATCGGTCCCGATCAATGGCAGCGCCGGGCCTCGAGGGGCCCGGCGTTTTCGCACAAAAAGGACCGGCCAACGGTCCAACAATACAAAAACAAAACGGGGGTATGGCATCCGATGGGTGCAGGGATCGATCTAGACAACGTCTGCTGTGATTTCGGAACGTTCCGGGCGGTGGATCATGTGAACGTGTCCATTCAGCCGGGCGAATTCTTTTCCTTCCTGGGGCCCTCGGGCTGCGGCAAGACCACGATCTTGCGGATGATCTCGGGCTTTAACGAGCCGACCGAGGGCATGATCCGGATCGGTGGCAAGGACCAGCGCGGCCAGCGGCCGAACCAGCGCCCCACGGCGCTGATCTTCCAGAACCTGGCGCTGTTTCCGCTGATGCCGGTTTGGGAAAACATCGCCTTCGGTCTGGAAGTGCGCGGGATGGACAAGCCCAAGCGGCGCGAGCGGGCCGAGGAATTGCTGCGGCTGGTCGATTTGCCGGGTGCCGGCGACAAGATGATCAGCCAACTTTCGGGCGGGCAGAAGCAGCGTGTGGCCATTGCCCGCGCCCTGGCCGTGGAACCCGATGTGATGCTGCTGGACGAGCCCTTGTCGGCGCTGGACTTGAAGCTGCGCCAGCACATGCGGGCGGAGTTGCGCGCCATTCAGAAGCGGACCGGCGTCACGTTCATCTATATCACCCACGATCAGGGCGAGGCTTTGGCGATGTCCGACCGCATCGGCGTCATGTCGCAGGGCCGCCTGCAGCAGGTCGCAGGCCCGCGCGACATCTACAACAATCCGGTCAACGGGTTCGTGGCATCCTTCGTGGGCGAGAACAACATCTTCACCGGCGCGGTTTCGGCTGTCTCGGGCGGGATCGCGCGGTTCGACACTCCGCATGGCAGCTTCCGCGCCAAGTTGGGCGAAGCGGCGACCGGCACCAACATCAAGCTGTATGTCCGTCCGGAATTCACGGTGCTGACCTCCGAACCGGGTCCGGAAAACACACTGCCGGTGACGATCCGCGAAGTGGCGTTCGAGGGCAATTTCATTTCGGTTCGCGCGGTCAGCGACAGCGGCGCCGATCTGGTGGCCGAACTGCGCAACGATGGCACCGAAGTGGTGCCGCAAGCCGGGGCCAAGGGCTTCATGTCGTTTGCCGCCGACAAGGCTGCAATCCTGCCCGATGGCCTTGTGCGGAAGGAATAGCCCATGCAGGACCTTCTGCGCCGCTATGGCACCACGCTGACCGGGGCTTTCATGCTTCTGACGGCGTTCTGGCTGTTGATGCTGATCATCCTGCCCAACATCACCCTGTTCGAAGCCAGCTTTCGCCCCTATCTGCCGGTGGTCGATGTGGGCGGGCCAAGGGACACCTATTCTTTTGGCAACTATCTGAAATTCTTTTCGAATTCCACGGATACCAACATACTTGGCTTTGTGGTGCAGGTGCCGATCCATGTGAAGATCTTCCTTGGCACGGTCTGGTATTCGACGCTGGTGACGCTGATCACCTTTGTGTTGGCCTATCCTTTGTCGTTCTATCTGGCCAAGGTCGTCACCCCGCGGTCGCTGCCGACCCTTTTCCTGTTGCTGTTCGTGCCGATGTGGGTGTCCGAAGTGCTGCGCGCCTTCGCCTGGTATATCATCCTGGCCTACAAGGGCCCGCTGAACGCGATCCTGATGGGCATGGGCATCCTGGAGGACCCGGTGCGCTGGATTTCCGGGTACCGCGCCATCATGATCGGGCTGGTCTATACCTATGTCCTGTTCATGATGTTTCCGGTTTACAGTGCCATCCAGTCGCTGGACACCAACCAGATCGAGGCGGCGCAGGACCTTGGCTCGCCCTGGTGGCGCACCCATCTGCGGGTGATCCTGCCGCATGCCAAGCCTGGGATAGCCTCGGGCGCGGTGATGGTGTTCATGCTGTCGGCGGGGTCCTTGCTGGTGCCGGCGCTGCTGGGATCGCCAAGTTCGCTGTGGTTCACCCAGACCATCCAGCAATGGATGCTGGAGGCGCAGGACTGGAACACCGGCGCTGCCTATTCCTTCCTGTTCCTGATGCTGTGCACCGTCTTTGTCGCCGTCGTAATGAAGGTGTTCAAAGTGCGGCTCACCGATATCGCGCGCTAGGGGGAGGGGGGCAACATGACCGACAAGACACGCCGCATCCTCTACCACATCTATATGGGGACGTTCCTCATTTACCTTTTGATCCCGCTGCTGGTGATGTCCGGCGCGGCGTTCAACGACAACAAGGTGCCCTCCGTCTGGCCCTGGAAGGGGCTGACGAACCGGTGGTTCGTGGACCTGTGGCAGGACGAGACGATGTGGACCTCGTTCCGCAACACCATACTCGTGGCGATTGCGGTGGTAATCCTGTCGGTGCCGATCGGCACGGCGTCGGCGATCCTGATCAATTCGCTGCAAGGGCGCATCCGGAGCGTGCTTTATGGGCTGATGGTGGCGCCGATCCTGGCGCCGGGGGCGGTGATCGGGATTTCGACGATCCTGTTCTGGAACACGCTGAATGTGCCGACGGGCCTGCATCTGTCCACGCTGGGGCAAGTCAGCTATATCGCGGCCTTTGTGATGCTGCTGGTGCTGGCGCGATTGCAAAGCTTCGACATGAACCTGGAAGAGGCGGCGCTGGACCTGGGCGCGAGCCATTCCCAGGTGCTGCGCCGCATCCTGTTGCCGCATCTGTATCCGGCGGTTGGGGCCGGGGCGGCGATCGCCTTCTTCCAGTCGATCGAGAATTTCAACGTGACGCTGTTCACCCGCGGCACGTCGAACACGCTGACAGTCTATGTGTTCTCGAAGGTCCGGTCCGGCATCACGCCTACGATCAACGCGCTGGCGTTCCTGCTGATCGTGGTGACGCTTGGCGCCGCGATCATCTACGAAACCCGCCGCCGCCGCCGCGCCACGATCCTGGCCGCGTTGGAGGCCGAAGGCCGCCGCGCCGAAGAGGCCGGGGGGATCTGAACGCATTTAAACGCAATAGGCCGCGCCTTGAGCCAATCCCGGCGCGGCTTATTGCACAGCGCGGCGCGGGCTGGACCACCGGAGCCTCCGGCGGGGAATATTTATGGCTTCGATGAATAACGGGTTGTTAACCCAATTCCGCTAAACTGGAGACGCGGTACAGGGAGGGATCCCGATGACCGTGCGACGTGAAGACGAAGTGAAGGCGCCGCATCTCCCCCCGGTCCCACGGGCCCGAGATGCGGCGCAGTCTCGCTTCGTATTTCATTGAAGCCATAAATATTCCCCGCCGGAGGCTCCGGCGGTCAGGCCACGCGCGACGGTGTCCGGCTTTCGAACCACCGAAACAGTAGCACGATCAGCCCGGTCATGCAGATGTAGATCAACGCCAGCAGCAGCATCGGTTCATAGATGATCAGCGTGTTGCTTTTGATCTTCCCGATCAC
>JANLQT010000590.1:0-2994 GCA_031368035.1 Rhodobacterales bacterium
GTCAGTGCGCCGTCATACCCAAGGCCCGTGCGGAATAAAAGGCAGCATGTATGACCTATTATGCGAATAATCGCCCGGCTGGCGGCTTTGCATGCGAATTCTGGCTGAAATTGGGACCGAATTGATACCTATATCTCGAAATGCCACGATTACAGGCTGAAATCCACACCCGGGACCGTTTGATTCGTCACCCCAGCACGCCCATTGCCGCCAGGCTCAGCAGTGCCCCGCCCAGCACGATCCGGTAAAGCGCAAAGGGCGTGAACCTGTTGGTGCGAATGAACCCCAAAAGCCAGCGCACCGAAATGAAGGCCGTCACCGTCGATGCGATGAAGCCAACGACCACCGGCATGCCCCAATCGGCGGATGCCGTGCCCTGCTTGATCTGGCTGTATACCTCCAGCCCACTGGCGGCGAACATCGTCGGAATGCCCACCAGGAACGCGAAATCGGTCGCCGCCGCGCGGTTGGTGGTGCCCAGCAGCATCGCAATGAAAATCGTCGCCGCCGAGCGCGAGGTGCCGGGGAATATCGCCGCGACAATCTGCGCCAGACCCACCGCGATGGCCACCCGCACCGTCACCTTGGCACTGTCTGGCATCCGGCCCGCCAGCGCCTCGGCCACCAGCATCCAGGCGCCACCGACAATCAGCGCCAAAGCCACCGGCGTGATCGCGGTCGGCAGTTCGAAGCCCAGCTTCTTGATGACAACGCCCAAAACCGCCGTGACCAGAAAGGCGATGATGATTTTCAACAGATAATCGCGGTTGTCGGGCTGCCGCCATCCGGTCAGCAGCTCGATGATGCGCTGCCCATAGATCAGCGTCACCGCCAGAATCGCCCCGGCCTGAATGACCACATTGTAGGTGTCCGACCGTGTTCCAAGCCAATGTTCGGCAATGATAAGGTGCCCGGTGCTTGAAATCGGCAGAAACTCGGTCACCCCCTCGATCACGCCAAGGAGGACGTCATTCAGCAAGCTCATCAAAGGCTCCTTGGTCCTAGACCTTCAGGTTCTTGGCAGACGCCTTGATGGCGGCATATTGGCCCGACGGACGATAGCGCCACAGATACTCCGGCAGCACCGCGTCGATCGCGGTGGCCTGAATGCCCAGATCGCCCAACCCCTTCGCGCCCGCGCTGACCACCATCGGCACGCGCAAGCTGCGCACCTGATCGCGGCTGATCACCGGGTTCGGCACCAGCCCGCCGGTCAGCGCATGCACCCCGTCAAACACCACGCCCAGCACCGAACCGACCCAGAACGGCAGGTTCCACACCAGCCGCCGCCGCTGGATCACGCCCAACATCCGGTGCATCAGCGCCTTGAACGTCGCCCGCTCGGGCCCGCCAAGCTCGTAAATGCCCGAGGCTTGTCCAAGCACGCCTTTCACGGCGGCCTGTGCCACATCGTCCACATAAACCGGCTGGAATTCCGTGTTGCCGCCCACCACCGGCAGGATCGGCACCACTGGCGCCATCCGGGCCAAGCCTGCGAAATGGTTGAAGAAATGGTCGTCGCTGCCAAAGATCACCGAGGGCCGCAGGATCATCGCGCCCGGAAAGGCCGCCAGAACCGCCGCCTCGCCCTCGCCCTTGGTCCGCAGATAGTTGCTCGGCCCATGCACATCAGCCCCGATGGCCGAGATATGGACAACCGCCCCCAGCCCCAGTTCGGCGGCAATCCGCGCCACCCGGCCCGCGCCGCCCACCTGCACCGCGTCCAGATTGTTCTGGCCCCGGAATTCAAAGGTGCCAACGCAGTTGACCACCGCATCCGCTCCGCTCAGCGCCGCGCGCACCGAGGCATCATCGCGGATGTTGCAGAACACCGGCTCGACCTGTCCCACCGCGCCGTAAGGCTTGACGAACAGCGCCTCATTCGGGCGCCGGGTTGCGACGCGGACACGCCAGCCCTCCTTCGCCATCCGCCGGGCGATATAGCGCCCGACAAAGCCCGAACCGCCGATGATCGTGACAAGCTTGGCCATCTTGAGACCTCTCCAAGGATCAAGCCCTGAATAGCCATCGCGACGCCCAAAGCCAAGACCCAAGACCAGCGGCATTTTCCCGCTATGGCCGCGCTTTGCCCCGTTGACACCCCCCGCGCACCCGGCTACATCGCGCTCCACCAAGTCGGCCCGGATGGCGGAATTGGTAGACGCGCTGGTTTCAGGTACCAGTGTTGCAAGACGTGGAGGTTCGAGTCCTCTTCCGGGCACCAATACCATAGAAAGAGCCGCGCAATCTCAATGGGATGCGCGGCTTTTGACTTTTTGGTCCACCCTTTGGTCCACCCCTAGGAGCGCACTGATCACAGCCGAGATCGATCAGATCTTGCTCTGATCCCCCGAAACTGGACCGTTTGAAGCTGGAGTTTTCCGCTACGTTTTCCCGGCTGAGAGGGGAGCGGAATCGGATGAAAGCATCGAAATTCACTGACGCGCTGAAGACGTTCATCATCATGCAGGGCGAGGACGGCACGGCCGTCGCTGAGATCTGCCGCAAGGCCGAGATCAGTCATGCGACCTACTTCAACTAGAAGAAGCGGTATGCTGGCCTACTGCCGACCGAAATGAAACGGCTGAAGCAGCTTGAGGAGGAGAACAGCCGGCTGAAGAAGATCGTCGCGGACCGGACACTGGATCGGGAAATGGCGCAGGTGAGGCCGTTTAGCAAACGATCCGGGGGATCGTTTGTAGGCCGCAAGATAGGGGAAAAATCGGGGGCCTGGCCCTATGCGCGAACTGGTTCGCAGGATGTGCAGCGATTGGGCGGTGTCGATCCGGGCGGCTTGCGGGGCCATCGGATTTGATCGTAGGGCGCTCTGCTACAAGTCCCGCCGAATGGATCAGGCTGCCGCCCTGAAGGCGGATCAAGGAAATCTGCGAAACGCGTGATAGCTATCTGTTCCATCCCGGATGATCACATAGACCCTCGGCGCTCTGCGTTTTTCATGGCAAGATCGATCCTGAGGGACATTCGAAGCGGGGT
>JANLQT010000684.1:0-6145 GCA_031368035.1 Rhodobacterales bacterium
CCGTCATCTCCTGACAGGCTGTCGGCGCCGCTGCCGCCCGTCACCGTGTCATTGCCGGTGCCGCCATACAGGAAGTTGGCCCCGGTCGGCGCCAGAATGCTGTCGTTGCCGGCGCCGCCATACAGCGAGGCCGTCCCCGCCACGCCGATCAACGTGTCGTTGTAGGCGCTGCCCAGCACCTGTTCGACCGTGGTCAGCACATCACCCTTGGCCCAGCCGGTGTTGGTGCTTGGTGTGGTCAGATCGACGCGCACGGCGGCAGTTGCGGCGGCATAGCTGGCCAGATCGGTGCCGTTGCCGCCATTCAGAGTGTCAGACCCGGCCCCGCCGTCCAGCGTATCTGTACCGTCCCCGCCCGAGAGGCTGTCATTGCCGTCGCTTCCGAACAGGCTGTCAAGGCCGAGGTCGCCGGAAAGCGTTTCGGCTGCGGTGCCGCCGATCAGCGTGTCATTGCCATCGCCGCCATACAGAAATCCGCCGCCGCCCCCGCTGGCCAGGCTGTCACTGCCGCTAACGCCCCAGATCGTTTCGGATGCCGAAGACCCGCGGATCGTGTCGTTGTAGGCCGAACCGGACAAAGCCTCGATCGCCGTATAGGTGTCGCCCGCCGCAAAGCCCTTGTTGCCGCTGGGCACCGCGAGATCGGCCAGAACTGCCGCAGTGGCATCGGCATAATCGGCCGTGTCGGTGCCCGTGGCACCGTCCAGCCGGTCCGCGCCATTGCCGCCCTTCAGCGTGTCATTACCATTGCCGCCATACAGGCTGTCGGTGCCATCGCCGCCAATTACCAGGTCATTGTCATCCTCGCCCAGCAGGGTGTCGTTGGCTGCATCCCCGGTCAGCGTGTCGGACCCGGCGCCGCCCGACATGCTGTCGGCGTCATTGCCTCCGGCCAGACTGTCATTGCCCGCAGCGCCGGTCAGCGTGTCCAGCCCGCTGCCGCCATAAAGCCGGTCGTCTCCATCGCCGCCATTGGCCGAATCGTTGCCGCTGCCGGCGTCCAGCAGGTCCAGCCCGGCACCGCCATACAGGCTGTCATTGCCGGTGTTGCCGTAAAGGCTGCTGTTGCCGCTGCCGCCGGTGATGCTGTCATTGCCCGACCAGCCGTCGAACCAGTCGTTCGCGGTGCCGCCATACAGCTTGTCGGCAAAGGTGGTGCCGATGAAGCTTTCCAGACCGGTCAGCACCAGCCCCTTGGCCCAGCCGGTATTGGCCGAAGGGTTGGCCAGGTTCAGCAGCATCGCCGCGGTCGCACCCGAAAAGTCCAGCACATCCTTGCCGCTGCCGCCGTCGATCGTATCGCTGCCGCCGCTGGCAAAGACCCAGTCGTCGCCCCCCAGAGCCTGGATCAGATCGCCCGAGGTGGACCCTTGCAGCGTGTCATTGCCCGCGCTGCCGCTCAGTGTCATGACGCTGCCGCCCAGCCGGAAGACGTAAAGCCCCATGACCCCGGTGTTGCCCACCGTGGCGGGCAAAGCCAGTTCTGCCGTCCCGTCGCCCGAGCCGGCAACGCTTGTGACAGTGCCCGAAGCCGCCGTGCGGTAGCCGATGAAGGCGGGTGTGCCCCCGGTGCCGCCAAAACCGCCCTGCAGATCGCCCGTGGTCCAGTCGATGTTTTCATAGCGGTACACCACATCCATCGACCCACCGCCGCGGTCGTAAAGCTGCATCTGGAACGTGTTGGTTTCGGACGCATCGCGGCGGTAGAACCCCACATCCTCCCAGGTGATGGTCACGCAATCGGCCACCGGGTCCACATCCACCCAGATCTGCCCGCTTTCCGGCGCCTCGCCATCGGTGCGGGTGTCCACATCGGCCATGAAGATCGCCAGGAATGGGGTGGTCAGGCTGGAGGGCGTCGCAGGTGCCGCCGAAACGCCGGTGCCGAAGGTCACGAATCCGTCGGTCGAGATGAAGAACGCATCCGCATCGTAATGCACCCCGTCCAGCGTGAAGCCGGTTTCGAACACCGCGCTGACATCGACCTGGGCATAGGTGTCATCACCCCGGGGCAGAGCGGTTTCGCCATAGCCGTCCGCCCCGCCAAGCCCGGTCACCGCCGTTCCATCGCCCGAAATTGTACCCACATGCGCCCCCTGTCCTCGCGCGAGTTTTGGCGGAAAGGCTGAAGTTTCGGTCAACGCCGACCCGGGACCAGACCGGGCATTGTTTCGGGTTTTCGCGAAACTCGCGGCATTCTTCCGCAAATCGCCGCGATTTATCCGACCTTTGGCAACATCTGGCGCGCAGGCTGCCCCCTTGGGTTGGTGGGAGTGTGGGTCGATGCAGATTGTGCTGTCGGCGACGTTCGGGCTTTCGACATTGGGGCTGACCACGGTCGGCGACAGTCTTGCGCTGTATCTGAACGGCACCACCGGCTATCTTCTGTATGACAATGGCACCAGCAACGGCGTCTCGGCCTTGTCTTTGGGCGCGGTCAGCGACGCCGGATCGGGCTTCATGACGCCTGAAGACCTCGCCTCGACCAGTTTCACCGCACTGCAACCGGGCGTGGGGCTGACCGTGCAAGAGACGGGCAGCGTGACGCGGCTGTTCAGTTATGACGCCAGCGGCACGGTGATGGTGCAGGTGATCGGCACGAATGGCCTGCCCGGCACGGCGAGCGCTGCGGTGGCGGATGGCGGCACCCTGACCGGGGTCGGCACGTTCGAGATTCTGGGCGGCGCCACCGGCTCGCAGGCGGCCCTGTCCTTCGGACAAGCCCCGGGGTTGAAGATTTTTGCCCTCGCCACCTCGGGCGTGCTGACCCATCAGGCCGACATTGCCGACACCGCGAAAAGTTATCTCGGCAATGTCTCGGACACTTTGTCCGTCACCCTGGGCGGGGCTGATTACCTGCTGACCCTGTCCTCGCTGGAAGGCGGGATCACCTCGCTGTCGGTCGATGCCAAGGGCCATGCCAGCCTGATTGACTCGCTTGGCACCATCGACGGCCTTGCCCTGTCCGGCGCCTCGGCGCTGCAAGCGGTGGAAGTGGCGGGGACCACCTTTGCTGTGATCGCCTCGACCAATTCGTCGTCTTTGACGGTGGTGCGGGTCAATGACATGGGGTGCCTGTTTGCCACTGACACTGTCTATGACGACACAGCCACCCGGTTTTCACATCCCGAAGTGCTGGATACATTCAGTTGGGCCGGGCGCAGCTTTGTTGTTTCGGGCGGATCGGATGCCGGGCTGTCGGTGTTCGAAATCCGCCCCGACGGCAAGCTGATCTCCTTTGCCACCGGCGTCTTTGAAACCGGTGCGGGGCTGGCGGCGATCACCGGGATCGAGGCGGCGGTCAGCAGCGCAGGGGTGGACTTCTACGTGGTCGATGCCAGCAACCAGAAGATCAGCGACTTCTCGATGGACCTGTCCACCACCGGCGGGCTGATCGTCGCGGCGGGCGGCACCACCACCGGCACCACCACCGGCACCGCGCTGGGGGATTTCATCTGGGGGGGCACTGGGGCACAAAGCCTGAATGGCGGGGCAGGGGACGACTTCATTTATGACGGCACCGGGGCCGATACGTTGACGGGCGGCACGGGGGCGGATGTGTTCCTGTTCGCCGCCGATGGCACCGATGACAAGATCAGCGATTATGAACTTCACAAGGACAAGATCGACGTCAGCGACTGGGGACGCATCTATTCTGCAAGCTCGTTGGTGGTCACCCAGACCGCCACCGGCGCGACCATCGTCTGGGGCAGCCAGTCCATCACCCTGACCAGCGTGGATGGCAAAGGTATCGCCGCCAGCAGCTTCACCGACGCGGATTTCATCTTCTCCTGACCTCTCGTTTGACTCCGCGGCCTGCCTTGGGCAAAGCAGGTTCAACAAAAGAGGTGCGGCGATGGACAAGCATGTGCTGGTGACGGGCGGGGCGGGCTATATCGGATCGCATGCCTGCAAGGTCCTGTCCGAGGCGGGTTTTGTGCCTGTCGCCTTCGACAACCTGTCCACCGGATGGGAGCAGGCCGTGCAGTTCGGCCCCTTTGCGCGCGGTGATCTGATGGACCGCGTCTCGATTGACCAGGCGTTTTCACAATACCGGCCCGTGGCGGTGATGCATTTCGCCGCTTTGTCGCTTGTGGGCGAGTCGATGAAGGACCCTGGTCGCTACTGGCGCGAGAACGTCAACGGCGCCTTGAACCTGGTAGAGGCGGCGGTTGCGGCGGGCTGCCTGAACTTCGTGTTTTCGTCAACCTGCGCCACCTATGGCGATCAGGACGGAGTGCTGCTGGACGAGGATACCGAGCAGCATCCGATCAACTCCTATGGCGCGTCCAAGAAGGCCATCGAGGAAATCCTGAAGAATTTCGGCGCGGCGCATGGGGTGCAGCACGTGATCTTCCGCTATTTCAACGTGGCGGGCGCCGATCCCGCCGCGATGATTGGCGAGCAGCACCGGCCCGAGACCCATCTGATCCCGCTGATGCTGGATGCCATCGAAGGCCGCCGCCCGGCGCTGACGGTGTTCGGGCAGGACTATCCCACACCGGACGGCACCTGCATGCGCGATTATGTGCATGTGATGGATCTGGCCGACGCGCATGTGAAGGGCCTTGGCTGGCTGCTGGACGGCAAGGGCGCGCGCCAGTTCAATCTGGGCACCGGCAAGGGGTTTTCGGTGAAACAGGTGATCGAGGCGTCCGCCGCCGTCACCAACCGCCCGGTGCCGATCGTGCTAGGCCCCCGCCGCCCCGGCGATGCGGCAGCGCTGGTGTCGGGCTCGGGGCGCGCCAAGGCGGATCTGGGATGGGAGCCGAAACGCTCGACCCTGCCGCAGATGATCCGCGATGCGCTGGCCTGGAGCCAGAAGCCTGGCTTCACCCGCTGAACCGAAACGCGTCTCGCGGTGAGGGGGCAATGTCGGCACGCTGAGCGCATGCCCCCGATTGCGTTGCAGCGCCAGCCGTTCTAGGCAAAGCCACAGACACGCAAACAGACACGAAAACAGACACGAATACAGACACCAAACTGGCAGTAGGCCCCATGAACGCACCCGAGGTGAAGCGGTACATAGGCACGTTCCACAAGTCCGGAACGGCGCTGTTCGAAACCATCCTTGTCTCGGCAAAGCGGGCCGGGTTGCTGACGCCCTGGATGCTGCATGATGGCCCGCCCCCCGAACATTGGGATGTGGCGTTCGACTACCAGACCAAGTCCTTGTTGCCGACGCTGGACCTCGACCCCGCGCGCGCGCGATATGTCATCTGCCTGCGCGATCCGCGCGATATCATCGTTTCGGCGGCCTATTACCACAGCAAGGCCGATGAGAAATGGCTGTTGACGCCGGATCCGAAGTTCGGCGGGATGACCTATCAGGAAAAGATCAACTCGCTATCCACAATGACCGACCGTTTCCTGTTCGAGATGGAGAACACCTCTTACTGGCAGATTCAGGCGATGTTGCGCGTGCCGCTGGACGCGCCATCGGTCATGGGCACCCGGCTGGAAACCTTGGTGCAGGACTATGATCTGTGGGAATTCCACCGCATTTTCGCCTTCCTGCGCTTTCACCCCGAGTTGCAGCTGGATCTGATGCGCTTCGCTTATGCCAACTCGCTGTTTTCGGGTCGGATCGCGCCCACGGTGCACCGGCGCAGCGGCAAGCCCGCGCAATACCTGACCGAGTTCGATGAGCGCGCGATGGCTCGATTTACCGAGGTTTTCGGTGATGCCGCCGTTAAACTGGGCTATCCGGCCTGAACGGCACGAGGCGGCGAGCTGACAGGGGGCGTCGGATCAGGGGGAGGAATGATGCACCTAAAGGTAGAAAGTTCCAACCTCCTTTTCGCAATATTTGAACGCTGGGAACTGAACCTTGAACACATGGTTGAACAGGTCAACGACATCCCCTTGGGCCAACCAAGATGATCACTATGTGTTCCATCCCGGATGATCACATAGACCCTCGGCGCTCGGCATTTTTCATGGCAAAGTGGATCCTGAGGGACATTCGAAGCGGGGTGCGGACATGCTGATCCATCTTCACAGCCAGGCGACGACGACGCCGAAGGTTCGGGCGGCGATCCAGGCCAGCGCGGAGCCTGCGTCAGCCTTGGCGGAACGGTTCGGGACGACCGAGCAGACCGTCTACAAGTGGAAGCATCGCGACAGTGTGCATGACCGCAGCCAC
>JANLQT010000719.1:0-5533 GCA_031368035.1 Rhodobacterales bacterium
GTCGGCACCGCTCACCCGAAGTTTCGCTGCATCACCGGAGCGAAGGCAGTGAGATGCGGCGCTTCGGCCCGGAGCCAGTCCTCGCGCGGGGTCCAGTGGACCATGACCATGACCCTGACCATGACCATAATATAGATATCGAGCGCGGTCATCCGCGCACCCAGAAACCACGGCCCGCCGCGCCGGGTGGCCTCGGCTTCGACCAGCCGCCAGTTCTCCTCTTTAAGCGCGCCCACCCGCACCCTGAAACCCGCAGCCTCGGCTTGCGGGACGAAGCGTGTCGGCACATCGGCATAGCTGAAGGCCGGATAGATCGCCGCCACCAGCGCGGTGGAGGCGGCAAGATCGGCCAGCAGCAGCGTCATCGCGGCGCTTTCGGTGACGATCTGGCCGTCGTCCGGCAGCATGGTCGGGATCTGGGCGAGCGGGTTGATCGCCGCCAGCGCCTTGCGCGTTTTGGCGCGTCAAACACGTCGCCCGCTGTCACAAGCCGGTGCGGCAGGCGGTAGAAGGCCAGTTGCGCTTCAACAATCGCAGAGCCCCAGCCGGGGTTTTCGTACAATGCCAGCATGATCGTCCCGTGCAGGCTGACCCTAGTTGTCATTGATGTCCTTGGTCCAGATCTTCGTCTGGTGCTTGGTCACGCCGACAACGCGCCGCACCACCAGAAAACCGACCAGCGACAGGACGGCGAAGGCCAGCACGGTCAGCGCCACGTTCGGCCCCAGAACGCCGATCAGCATCAGCGCGCCGGTTGCGACCGCGCCGATGGCAAACCCGAGGAAGATGAAGCCGGGGATGATCACTTCCAGCGCAGCAAGGGCAACGCCGACGACCGCCCAGACCCACCAGGTGGACAGAAGGATCAAGGGGGTCATGATTTGCCCTTCAACATGCCGAAGGCGTTGGAAAACGCGTCCAGCGCTGCGGCCGGGACAATGATCATCTGTTTGCCCTCGCCCTTGCCCACCGCTGTCAGCGCCTCGACCTGTTTCAGCGCCACCTGATACTGCGCCGCCTCCAGCCCGTTGGCGCGGATGGCTTCGGCCATGACCCCGGTGGCATAGGCTTCGGCATCGGCAAGGATGCGCCGGGCCTTGGCGCCCTGTTCGGCGGCGTAAAGTTCGGCGTCGGCGTTCAGCTCGACCGAGCGCTTGCTGCCCTCGGCTTCCATGACCTGCGCGCGTCGGGCCCGTTCGGCATTCAGTTGTTGCATCATCGCGTGGCGTGTCGCGTCATCCAGCGCCACGTCCAGAATCTCGGTCCGCGTCACCTCGATGCCCCAGTCGTCCACCATGGCGCGCACATGTTCGCGGATGCTGCCGGTCAGTTCGTTGCGGTTGGACTGCACATGGTCCAGTTCCATCTTGCCGATCTCGGACCGCACGATCCCCGCCACGATGGTCGCGATCGCCGCATCGACATCCTTGATCCGGTAGACCGTCTTTTCCGGCTCGGTGATGCGGAAGAAGACACTGGTCTCGACCTTGAGCAGCACGTTGTCCGTGGTGATCGCGTCCTGATGCGCCAGCGGCAACTGGCGTTCCAGGATCGAGACCTTGTGCGCGACCCGGTCCAGAAACGGCACCGTGAAGTTGATGCCCGGCCCCAGCACGGAATGCAGGCGGCCCAGCCGTTCGACCACGTATTTCATCGACTGCGGCACAATGCGGACCGCGCGCAGCAGGGCGAGGATGATGAGGATCGCTAGCGCGAGAAGGACAAGCTCGACGCCGGTGGTGCTGTCCATGAAAGCCTCCTGAATTGCCCGCGCATTGTGGCTTTGTGGGGGGCGCGTGGCAAGCGTCCTGAGGGGTGTCCTTGTGGGGCGTCCTTGCGGGGCGTCATCCAGCGTTCATCCAATCGTCATGACGGGTTCACGGACCGGCCCCAGCTTGCAGGCGGATTTCACCGCAAAAGGACGCTGCCATGCTGTCTCGTCGCACTTTTCTGACCTCTTCTGCCGTTCTGACCGCCGCCGGACTGGTCGGTCTGCCGGCCTTTGCCGCCGACACCAAGACCTTGCAGGTCTATGTCGATGGCGACACCAACATTTCCGACTGGTGGAACAACATCCTGAAACCCGCGTTCGAGGCGGCCAACCCCGGCTGGACCTTCAACGTCACCATCACGCGCGGCGTGGGCGACGGCAATGCCACGATCGCCCAGCGCGCGCTGGCGGCGATGCAGTCGAAAAGCGATCCGCAGGTGGATTATTTCGAAGAGTTCGATCCTGCGGATGTGGCCGGTTCCATCGAGGCGGGTCTGTGGACCAACCTGACGGCGGACAATGTGCCGAACCTGAAGATGGTCAACCCGGCAGCTGTCGAGCAGGCCTACAAGCTGCCCTATCGCGGCAGTCAGGTGCTGATCGCCTATGACAGCGCCAAGATCGCGGCGCCGCCGAAGACCTTTGCCGATCTGATGGCCTGGGCCAAGGCCAATCCGGGCCGCTTTACCTATGGTCGCCCCGACAAGGGCGGTTCGGGGTCGAACTTCGTCGTCCGCGCCATCCATGAGGGCAACGGGCGGGACCCTGCCCTGTTCACCAAGGACAATTTCGATGCGGCCAAGGCGGATGAGATGCTGGCCAAGGGCTGGGAGATCCTTTCGGACCTGCATCCGTTCACCTTTGGCGAGGGCACCTATCCCGCCGGCAACACTCCGGCGTTGCAGCTTCTGGCACAAGGCGCGGTGGACATGATCCCGGCCTGGTCGGATCAGGCTCTGCAAGCGCTGAAAAACGGCGTTCTGCCGGAAACGGTGAAGCTGGTGCAGTTGCAGGATCTGGCGCTGTGCGGCGGGTTTGCCTATTCGGCGGTGCCGAGCAATGCGACCAACATGGAAGGCGCGCTGGCGCTGGCAAATTTCGTGTTGTCGGTGGAAACTCAGGCGTCTTGCGTCAAGGACATCGGCGGTTTCCCGGGAATTTCCTGGGACTTCCTGCCCGCCGATCTGAAGGCGCAGTATATCGACGTGATTCCGGTTTCGATCCCGACCTTCCCTTCGGGCGACTGGAGCAAGGCCAAGAACGACGGCTGGTATCGCAACGTGGCGACCAACTTGAAGCAGGACTGATGCCTGCCGAACAGACATTGGACGCCGGGGGGAAACCCTCCGGCGTTCGCCTTGACCGCGAGGCGCAGGCGGGGCTGGCTTTGGTCGCCTTGCCGGTGCTGCTGCTGGTGGTGCTGGTGCTGATCCCGACGCTGCGCATGGTCGCGGCGACCTTTGTCACCGACACGGGGATCAGTTTGGGCCGGTACAGAGCCTTTTTCGCCGATGACTATTCGATGGCCAACCTGCGCTTTACATTGGTCATGACGCTGGTCTCTTCGCTCGCCGCGCTGGCGGTGTCGCTGGGGATCGCGCTGTATTTGCGCTTTTCGGAAGGCCGGATCGCCGCCTGGGTCCATGCGCTGAGCCTGTTTCCGCTGTTCGTACCCTCGATCATCATCTCCTATGCGCTGATCCGGTTTCTGGGACCGAACGGGCTGGCCCAGTTGCTGCTGGAGCGGGTGGGCATTCACTTCTTCCGCACGCCCTATCTGACGCCAGTGGGGCCGTTCCTGGCCTTCGTTTGGGAGAACATTCCCCTGCCGGTGCTGGTGCTGACGGCGGGCCTTGCCCAAGTGTCCAACCACGCCATCGAGGCAGCGCGCGATCTGGGGGCGGCGCCGGGGCGGCTGCTGGCCGAAATTTTGCTGCCACAGCTGCGCCGGTCGCTGTTCATCGCGTTTTCGCTGACCTTTCTGGGCGTGATCGGTGCCTATACCGTGCCGTTCATGTTGGGCCCGCCGGCGCCCGAGATGATGGGCGTCTTCATGCAGCGCACCTTGGGCGACCTTCAGGACCCGGACGGCGCGCAGGTGCAGGCGGTGGTGCTTATGGTGATGGCGGGCGTGGTGGGCGCGTTTTACGTCCTGTCCATGACCAAGGCGCCGAAGAGATGAAGCGCTTTCCCTTCGGCGGCCTTGCCCTGTTGATCGCCATGGGTCTGGCGATGCTGGGCCCGGTGGTGACGGTGATCCTGTGGGCCTTCGCGCTGAAGTGGCGCTATCCGAGCCTGCTGCCGACCGCCTGGGGGCTGAAATACTGGCATGACATGCTGGGGCGCGAGACGGTGATCACCCCGATCCTGACCTCGCTGGCGCTGGCGTCGCTGGCGGCGACGGCGGCGGCGGGGTTTTGCTGGCCGGCGGCTTGTGCCTTTGACCGGCTGAAGTAGCCGGGGCGGCAGGTGCTGCTGTTTTCCTTCATCGCGGCGCAGGCGGTGCCGAAATTCGCGTTGCTGGTCTCAGTCGCGGTGGTTTTTCTGAAACTGAATCTCGTCGGCACCTTTGGCGGGGTCGCGCTGGTGCAGGTGCTTTCGGCGGCGCTGGTGCTGATCTGGATTCCGACCGCGGCCTTTCGCGGCATTCCCCCGGCGCTGGAGGAAGCGGCCTTCGACCTTGGCGCCTCGCAGCTGCGGGTGTTTCTGTCGATAACCCTCCCGCAAGCCATGCCGGCGCTGGCGGCGTCTTATGTGCTGGCCTTTGTCGCGGTGTTGTTCGAGGTGGATTCGGGCCTGCTGATCGGCGCACCGAAGATCACGACGATGCCGCTGCTGCTGATGACGCTGTCGGCGCAGGTGATCGTGCAAGAGGCGGCTGTGCTGTGCGTGCTGATCTGGCTGCCCTGCTTTGCGGTGCTGCTGCTGACGCGGCGTTTCATGACCTCGCGCGGGATCGCGGAAGGGCTGGGGGTCTGAGATGCTTGAGATCAGCCATATCACCAAATGCTTTGCCGGATCGGCGGCGGTGCGGGACGCGACGTTGACGGTCGACGCGGGGTAGCTGGTCTGCCTGCTGGGGCCGTCGGGCTGCGGAAAATCGACCCTGCTGCGGGTGATTTCGGGCCTGACAGAGCCGGATTCAGGCAGCATTTCCATCGCGGGCACCGATATGACACGGGCCGCCGCCAACCAGCGGCCGACAGCGATGGTGTTCCAAAGCCATGCTTTGTGGAGCCACATGACGGTCGCGCGGAACGTCGGCTTCGGACTGCGCGTGCGCGGACTGCCCCGGGCCGAGATTGAGGCGAAAGTGACGGCGGCGCTGGAGTTGGTCGGCCTGTCGGGCTTTGCACGCCGCCTGCCGCAGGAATTGTCGGGCGGGCAGGCGCAGCGGGTGGCGCTGGCGCGGTGTCTGGTGGTGGAGCCGAAGGTGTTGCTGATGGACGAGCCGTTCTCGGCGCTGGACGCTCACTTGCGCAAATCGCTGCGCGAGGAGTTGAAGTCGCTGCAACGGCGGCTGAGGCTGACCAGATTTTCGTCACGCATGACCAGGAAGAGGCGATGGAATTGGCCGACCGGATCGTAGTGATGCGCGAGGGCCGGATCGAACAGACGGGCACGCCGGGCCGGATCTATGCCGAGCCGCAGACGCTGTCGGTGGCGCAATTTATCGGCTCTATGAACGCCTGGCTGGCAGTGGCGAAGGCTGGGCACGTGGCGTTCTACGGGACTGAAATCGAGATGCCGGTCGAGGGCAAC
>JANLQT010000732.1:0-4374 GCA_031368035.1 Rhodobacterales bacterium
TCTGAGCGCTGGCTTGCGGGGCCAAATTCCTTCGAAGGAATTTGCAAATCTTTTCGAAAAGATTTGCGCTTCGCTTCAGGCGCGGTGAGTTTGCAGCCAATCTTGGGAGATCTGCATGCGCGCCGCCGTCCTTCGCCAGTACAACGCCCCCCTCAGTCTGGAAACCGTCCCCGATCCCGCCTGCGAAGCCGACGGCGTCGTGCTGAAGGTGCTGTCCTGCGGCATCTGTCGCAGCGACTGGCACGGCTGGGTGGGCGAGCATCCCCGCGTGAAGCCCGGCGCCATTCCGGGCCATGAATATTGCGGCGAAGTGGTTGAGGCGGGACCGCTGGCCAAGTGGCGGGTGGGCGAGCGGGTGATTGCGCCGTTCATCCTCGCTTGCGGCGACTGCCCCGAATGCCGGTCCGGCCAGACCACAATCTGCAAGGCGCAGCGCGTGCCGGGGTTTGGCGAGCCGGGGGCCTATGCCGAGCTGATCTCGGTGCCGCATGCCCACAACCTTGCGCGGCTGCCGGACAGCCTGTCGCCCGCCTTGGCGGCAGGGCTGGGGTGCCGGGTGACCACGGCATGGCAGGCGCTGACGGGCCGGGCGGCTTTGCAGGCGGGCGAATGGCTGGCGGTGCATGGCACGGGCGGGGTCGGGCTGTCGCTGCTGCTGATCGGCCGCGCGCTGGGCGCGCGGGTGATCGTGGTGGACGTGGTGCAGGCGCGGCTGGACCATGCTTTGGGACTTGGGGCCGAGGCGGCGGTGAATGCCGGGGACGGGGATGTGGCGGCGCGGATCGTGGAACTGACGGGCGGCGGCGCGCATGTCAGCGTCGAGGCTTTGGGGATCGAAGCGACGACAAATGGCTCCATCGAATGTCTGCGTCCGTTCGGGCGGCATGTGCAGGTGGGGCTGCCGACCGGGCACACGGCGGTCATGCAGATCAACATGAACGCGGTCTATATGAAGCAACTCGCGCTGTTTGGCACGCGGGGGATGCCGGCCTGGCGCTATCCGTCCTTGCTGACCATGATCGAGATGGGGCGGATTGACGTGGCGCCCATCGTGGCGCGGCAGGTGGCCTTGTCGCAGGCCTCGGCCGAACTGGCGGCTTTCAACGGCCCGATGCCGCCCGGGGTCGCGGTGATTGCGGATTTCAGCGCCTGAGGCCCACGCTGGTAGGGCTTGCCGCCCTTCCAGACCATCCCGCGGATATTTGTCGAAGATGATTGGGGACAGGGGGGGTTTGCTCTGGAACGGCGCGCTTTGATGGGCTAATCGGCGGGCATCAAGGCCGAGGAGCGCAACATGAAAGCTGCCGTCGTCACCTTTCCCGGATCGAACTGCGACCGTGATCTTGCCGTGGCCTTTGAACTGGCCGGGTTCGAGGTCACCAGGGTCTGGCACAAGGACACCGTCTTGCCTTCGGGCACCGATGTCGTGGGCGTGCCGGGCGGGTTTTCCTTTGGCGATTATCTGCGCTGCGGGGCGATTGCGGCGCAATCGCCGGTCGCCAAGGCGATCAAGGTCCATGCCGACCGCGGCGGTTTCGTGCTGGGGGTCTGCAACGGCTTTCAGGTCCTGACCGAGATGCGGCTGCTGCCGGGCGCCCTGATGCGCAATGCCGGCCTGACGTTCCTGTGCAAGACCGTCACGCTGAAGGTCGCCACAACGCACTCGCCCTTCACCTCTGCCTACACGCGGGGGCAGGCCATCGACATTCCCATCGCGCATCACGATGGCAACTACACCATCGACGCCGAGGGGCTGAAAGCCTTGCAGGCCGAGGACCGGATCGCCTTCACCTATGCGTCCAATCCCAACGGCGCGATGGCCGACATTGCCGGCATCCTGTCGGCGAACCGGCGCGTGCTGGGGCTGATGCCGCATCCCGAACGGGTGGTGGATGCCGAAGTCGGCGGCACGGACGGCATGGGGGTGTTCCGCGCGCTGCTGGGCGGGATGGCGCTGGCCTGAGGGCCGGTTGGCCCTGTGCTGCTTGAGCCTTGGGGGGCTTGGGCCTAAACCCGAAGCATGACGATCTTTGGCTATTCCCTGCTGCCGCGCCGCCCGCGCAATCAGCGCGCGCCCTGGGCGATGCGGCTGGTCGTGGCGGCGCTGATCCTGTTTGCCGTGGCCGTGGTGTTCGTCACCAACCGGCTGCTGTCGGACCGGTTCACCGAGACGACGCGCAACAAGGCCGAACTGGCGCTGGCGCTGTATTCGGGCAACCTGCAGTCGGAATTGCAGCGCACCTCGGTGGTGCCGCTGCTGCTGGCGCGGGACCCGGAAATCTCGCAGGCGCTGATCATGGGGGAATATTCCGGCACATCCCAACGGCTGATGCAGGTGCAGGAAGAAATCGGCGTGGCGCAGATTCTGGTGCTGGACCGCGATGCCCGCACCGTGGGCGCCACCAATCGCAACCTGCTTGGCACCAGTTTCCGCAATGCCGAGCCCTTTGTGCAGGCGCAGCGCACCGGCGATACGGTGTTTTCCGCGATGCGCCATGACGCGGGCGGGTTCGATTTCACCTATTCGCGGGTGGTCGAGGATACAGAGGGCGAGGTGATCGGGGTCATCGTCGTCTCGGCCGATCTGATGAAGTTCGAACGCGCCTGGTCGGGCTTGCAGGACACGGTTCTGGTGACCGACAGCGAGGGCACGGTGCTGCTGGCCACCGAGACGCGCTGGCGCGGGTTGAAACTGGACGAGGTGCTGGCGGCCTCTGGCGTGCCCTCGGCGTTTGATCAGGCGCTGAACCGGGCGATTTCGGTCACGTCCAACTGGGCGAATAACCCGCCGGACACCTATCTGTCGGGCACCGCCGTGCTGCGCGCCGACAACCGCATGTCGTTTCGCGGCTGGCACATGACCTCGTTCACAAGGTTCGATTCGGTGCGCGAGCGGGTGACTGGCATCCTTGCGCTGGAAATCATGGGCTTTGCCATCCTTCTGGCGCTGACCTTTTACCTTTTGTCGCGCCGGGCCTGGTCGCAAAGCCTGAGCTTCCGGCGGGAATCGCTGGAACTGCGACAACTGAACGCGCGTTTGCAGCGGGAAATCGCCGAACGCGAGAAGGTGCAGAAGGATCTGGAGGTCGCCGAGCAGACCCTTGCGCAATCGTCGAAACTGGCGGTGCTGGGCGAGATGTCGGCGGCGGTCAGCCATGAGTTGAACCAGCCTTTGGCCGCGATGAAGACCTATCTGGCCGGCGCGCGGCTGCTGTTGCAGCGCAAGCGGGTGGAAGAGGCGCTGTCCTCGTTCCAGCGTATCGACGACCTGATAGACCGCATGGGCGCGATCACCCGGCAGCTCAAGTCCTATGCCCGCAAGGGCGGCGAGGCGTTCGAGCCGGTGGACATGCGGCTGTGCGTGTCCGAGGCGCTGGCGATGATGGAGCCGCAGTTGAAACTGAAGCTGGCCAAGATCACCCGCATCCTGCCGCGGCAGAAGGTGATGGTGCAGGTGGACCGGCTTCGTCTTGAACAAGTGATCATCAACCTCTTGCGCAATGCGCTGGATGCGACGAAGGACACTGGCAATCCCCAGATCGACATGATGCTTTCGGTGGGGGACACCGCCACATTGACAGTGCGCGACAATGGCCCCGGCATCGGCGATCTGGACAAGCTGTTCGAGCCGTTCTTCACCACCAAGAAGGCCGGTGAGGGAATTGGCCTGGGACTGGCGATTTCTTCGGGAATCGTGGCGGATTTTGGCGGACGGCTGACCGCGCGCAATGCGGAAGCTGGTGGCGCGGTGTTTGAGATGCAGTTGCCGCTGATTGCAGGCGGGATAGATGAAGAATTGAAGGCAGCGGAGTAAAGCATGGCACGGGCAATGAAAGTGGCGATCGTCGATGACGAGGCGGACATGCGGGCCTCGATCAGCCAATGGCTGGCGCTGTCGGGGTTCGATACCGAGACCTTCCCCTCGGCAGAGGATGCGCTGAAAAGCATCGGGCCGGAGTTTCCGGGCGTGGTGGTCAGCGACATCAAGATGCCGGGCATGGACGGGATGGCGTTCCTGAAAAAGCTGATGGGGATGGACAGCGGGTTGCCGGTGATCCTGATCACCGGGCACGGCGATGTGCCGATGGCGGTGGAAGCGATGCGGGTCGGGGCGTTTGATTTTCTGGAAAAGCCGTTCAACCCGGACCGGATGACGGAACTGGCCAAGCGCGCCACGCAAGCCCGCCGCCTGACGCTGGACAACCGGGCTTTGCGCAAAGAGTTGGCGGACGGCACGGTAATCATGAAGAAGCTGATCGGCGGGTCCCCGGCGATGGAACGGCTGCGTGAGGATATTCTGGATATCGGTCAGGCCGATGCCCATGTGCTGATCGACGGCGAGACCGGCACCGGCAAGACGCTGGTCGCCCATGC
>JANLQT010000773.1:0-3328 GCA_031368035.1 Rhodobacterales bacterium
AGCCGTCCATAGCCGTTGGTCGCCAGCGCATAAACCCGCAGGCTTGCGGCAAAGGCGGCGCGGATGCAGGGCGTGTCGGGCAGGATCACACCTTCGCTCAGCAGTTGCGAGACCGCGATGGCCTTGCTGAACATGTCGCCCGCGCGGACGAACCCATTCGCGCTGGCATCATCGACCAGACCGGAGGCGCTGGCCGAGGGTATCAGCGTGGCGACCCGCGCCACCGAAAGACCGAAGCTGGCAAAATTGCCCGGGTGGCTGGCGTGGAAGGCCAGCGTCACCATCGCCCCCGGCGCATATTCCAGGAAGCCGCAGCGCAGGTCATTGCTGCCCGGCACCAGGGTGACATCGTCAATCGTGCCGTGGCAGATGCGGTTGTCCACATGCACCACAAGACGGAAGCCGACCACATGCGCGCCTTGCGTCAACACGCGGTCGCCACTGGCGATCTGGGTGACATAGGTGCCGCTCGACAAGGGCGCAGGGTCGATGATCTGGCTAAGCGTCACGCCCTCTGCCGTCAGGTCCACCCGGGTCATCACGGCGCCGACCATCCGGAACAGTTCCAGCTTCAGCTCATAGCTGCCGGTGGCCAGCGCCGTCGTATCCCAATGCGCGCTGGCCAGATCGGTGCTTTGATCCAGAACCTCGAACTTCTCGCCCGCCGGCGGCAGGGCAGGGTCCACCTGGAAGAAATAGCCGCCCGTCACCGCAGGGTCCGGCCCGGCCGTGACCGATTTGTAGATCGCCGGATCGCCGGGCAGCGAGGTTTCGCGGTAATGCCGCGTCACCTGATCCTGCAAGGGCAGCCAGTCAAGGTCGGACACCGAGCCAAGCGTGCGGTAGGACCAGCGGTAATGCGTGATCCCGGCGGGCTTGAGGCCGGTGCCGAAATCGACGCGCGGTTCCAGCGATCCGCCAAAGGGCGAGGCG
The DNA here is from genome assembly GCA_031368035.1 of Rhodobacterales bacterium. Classification (GTDB taxonomy): domain Bacteria; phylum Pseudomonadota; class Alphaproteobacteria; order Rhodobacterales; family Rhodobacteraceae; genus Stagnihabitans. Next base: position 934 of record JANLQT010000773.1, read on the forward strand.
CGTGTCGCGTGGATCCAGCCAGCCTTCACGGTGCCTTCGGGTCCCGGATCGCCGCTGCGGTTGATCTCGCCCATGCTGATCTCATTGCCGATGGTCTTGACCACCACCTGCAACCCGCTGAGCGTCGGTGTCTGGCCGCATCCGGTCACGCGCGGATCCGTCACGCCGATGGTGACATAGGTGCCGCAGAGGTAATCCCACCAGGTATGGCAGCGGATGCCTGGCGCATAGACCGTCGTCCAGACGCCGCCGACCGAACATTCCACCCAGAAATACAGATCCGGATGATCGCCGAAACAGGGGTAATGGACGGTGGTGTCGAACCCGCCGTCGTCATTGGTCAGCACCACGCGCATCTCGTCGCAGCGATAGAACCAAGGCTCCAGCCAGTCCCAATGGCACAGCCAGGGCCGCAGATATTCGATGTGGTCGATCATCCCGCGGCGCACGATCTCGGCGGCGGGAGAAAGCAGCGTCAGGCGGGCCAGGTCGGGCAGGCGCACCGCCTGCGTTGCCGGAGGCAGCGGTTGCGGGTTCAGGGACGCGCGGCTTGCCGCGCTTCTGGCGCGCGCAACCGGGGGCAGGGGCTGCGGGTTCAACTCTGCCGCGACCCGGGCGGAGGCGACCTGTGCGGATCGGCCGAACAGGTTCAGCGCCGCGGCGTCCTGCATTTGCAGGATGCGCCGGTCTGCCGGATTGACGACGCGGAACCAGTCCGGTTCGGGATCGGGGTCCGGAATGGGCGGCCAGGGGAAGGGGCGCTCGATCAGGCGCAGAAGATCGTCGCGCAGCCGGTAGATGTCGATGGCCGGAAGCCGTTCCAGCACCCACCAGAACGGGTCCACCTCGCAGATATGCACCCGCGCCTCGCAGATCGGCGCTTCGACCACCACGCCGCCGGGCGAGGTGCTGCGCTTGACCACGCGCCCGCGCACGCGGCAGTGGCACAACGGCCAATGCGGCCAGTGAAAGTCAGGGATCGGGGAAAGCTCATGGATCTCGCGGGTGGGATCATAGTTCCAGCCCGGCTCATAGGCATCCAGCCGTTCCATCATCGTCAGCGAGGGTGTGCCCGGCCGTTGCAAGGCGGCGCGCTGCGGGCCGACGAACAGGCGTGCGTCCTTTGGGTTGATATCCAGCGCGAACCGCGCCTGGCCTTTCACAAAGGGCGCAGAGGCCAGAAAGGCACCGCCACGGTCAAACAGATAGGCCTCGATCTCGATGGGCTTTTCGGGTGCGCCTTCGAATTTGATGTCAACGGCAAAGGGCATGCCTTTGCGGGGCTCTAAAGCCATAATATCCTCCCGGTTCAAGACGGTTTTTCAAAATGGTCAGGGTCTGAGTTGCAGAACGATTGTGTAATCTGAAATGGTCTGGTGAGTTCACTCGATAAAAACAGGCTGGTCACTGGATAAAGACAGGCGGGGACAAAAACACTCTTTGGCAAAAGACGCAGGAAAACACTGGTGAACACAGGCGCTGGGGCCGCGAAGTCCAATCAAGGAACCTTCGCGGCAAAGCAAAACACGGCAACCAGAATACAGGGCCGCCAAAAGTCAGGCGGCGCGGAGTAGGGTTCAGGAATTCGGCATCGCCTTGGCGAATGAGGCGCCAGAATGGGGTGCCGGTACAACGTGTCAGTCGGCAGTCAGTTCGGAATCTTTAATCGCTAAGAAATGGGCAAAAATTTATAAAGCGTGAATGTTCAAGCCAATACACGAAAAGATTGCTCACCTCAAGAGTGTGTCGGCGGGATTCTGCAACCTTTGGGCTATTTTCAGCTTATTGCGGGCGGGTCTGGCTGCAAGTCTGCGGCTGAGGCGGCGCTGGCCAGGGCTGCATTGACCGGCCGGGCCTGATGGATCAGATTTTGCCACAAAACATAGCGCTGTTCGGAAACGGCGGCGCGCCTTGGGTCGGGCTGAAAGACCCGGTCGATTCGGACCAGTCGTTCCGCCGCCGAGGCCAGATCGGGCAGCACGCCCGCGCCAACGCCAGCCATCACCGCCGCACCCAGCGCGCCCGGATCGCTGCCTTGCACCCGCGCAAGGGGGCGAGCCAGCACATCTGCCCGGATCTGGCACCAGCGATCCGAGGCAACGCCGCCTCCGCCGATCTGCAGGCGGTCCGGAACCAAGTCGGCGGAGCGTTGCAGGGCTTCCAGCGCCAGACGGGCTGAAAAAGCGACGCCTTCCAGCACGGCGGCGGTCAGCGCCTCGGGGCCGGTGGCGGCCGTCAGGCCGGCAAAGGTTCCGCGCAGGGAGGCGTCCCAAAGCGGGGCACGTTCGCCCTGCAAATGGGGCAGGAACAGGGGGGACGAGGCGGTGATGTCGGCTGCGGTCTGCACCAGATCGCCCGCCGCGCGGCCCAAAAGCCGGGTCAGCCAGTCCAGCGA
>JANLQT010000022.1:0-5899 GCA_031368035.1 Rhodobacterales bacterium
ATGGTCTGGCGGGGCGGCGCCTTCCAGAAGCTGGGCGAAGCGCTCTTCGGTCAGGCGGAAGAACGCCTCGTTCTGCCAAAGCGTGTCGTCGGCGTCAAATCCGATGGTGGTGAGGCGGGTCATGGGCGGTCCGTCACGAAGGATTGCGGGATTGTTTGGCGTATTGCGGGCCAGATTCACAGGGGGGTCTTTTCCGTAACCCCGATTCGGGTATAGTCCGCGCGAGACTTCTTTCCCCAGAACCACTTCGCGGAGATCACCTTGAGCAGGACGCCTTTCACCATGACGGACCCGCCGAAAGGCCCCGGGCATGACAGCGCGGTCCTGACCAAGACCAAGACCAAGACCGAACGCCCGCCGATGTACAAGGTGATGCTGCTGAACGACGACTACACGCCGATGGAATTCGTCGTGCACATCCTGGAGCGGTTCTTCAGGCTGACCCATGCGCAGGCTTTCGACATCATGCTGACGGTGCACAAGAAGGGGCTGGCCGTGGTGGCGGTCTATTCCTACGAGGTGGCCGAGACCAAGGTGGCGCAGGTGATGGATTTCGCGCGGCGGCATCAGCATCCGCTGCAATGCACCATGGAAAAAGAGTAAGGCCGGGTGCGCTCGGTCCGGCTGGAACTGGCCCTCAACACGGATTTCGTGCTGCCCGATCTTTCGAAGCCCGGGGCGGGGCGGATCTCGGTCTGGCGCCCGGTTATGGGCGATGATCTGTCGGCTTTGCCGAAAGACCGGGTGACGGTGCTGACCGGGTTTCGCCCGGATCACGATTATTTCGCGGGGCTTGGATACAGCGTGACGCCCGCGCCGCCCTATGCGGCCGGGGTCGTTTGCCTGCCGCGCGCCAAAGCTTTGGGGCGCGATCTGGTGGCGCAGGCTTTGGCCGAGGTATCCCCCGGCGGGCCGGTTCTGTTGGACGGGCAGAAAACCGACGGCATCGATTCGGCGCAAAAGGATTTGCGCGCGGCGGGGGTCATCCTGGGTGCGCCGCTGATCAAGGCGCATGGCAAGGCGTTCGTGGTTGCGGCTGGGCAGACTTTGCCGCCGGGCTGGCGGGGCGGGGCGGTGCAGCTTGCGTCCGGGTTCTGGACTGCGCCGGGGGTGTTCTCGGCGGACGGGCCGGATGCGGGCTCGGCGTTGCTGGCGTCGTGTTTGCCGGCCGATCTGCCGCCCCGCGTGGGCGATCTGGGGGCGGGCTGGGGCTATCTGACCCGCGCGATCTTGGAACGGCGGTCGGTCAAGTCGGTGGATGTGGTCGAGGCGGAGGCTGCGGCGCTGGACTGTGCGCGGCGGGCGGTGGTCGATCCTCGGGCCACGTTCCATTGGGCGGATGCCCGCAGTTTCCGGCCCAAGGCGCTGTGGGGGGCGGTGGTGATGAACCCGCCGTTTCATGTGGGCCGTGCGGCGGACCCCGATCTGGGTGTGGCCTTCCTGAAGGCGGCGCATCGCGGGCTGGCCCCGGACGGGCGGCTGTGGCTGGTGGCGAACCGGCAGTTGCCGTACGAGCCGGCGCTGAACGCGATCTTCCGCAAGGTCGAGGTCTTGGCAAACGGTCCGGTGCACAAGGTCATTCTGGCCATAGGGCCGATCCGCGCGCGGTAGGATGGGTGATTCACCCATCTTCGTTGTGTGCAATTTCACGGTGTTGCACGCGTGCAATAACCTGTAATACATTGATATTTAAAAAAAATCGTGTTTTCCATTCATTTTTGATTAACCACGATTCCCTGTAGGATGGGTGAGGCGCCCATCATTTCGATGTCGCGTCATGATGGGCGCAACACCCATCCTACGGTTTGACTGATCGGGGCGATCACTGTTCCGGATATTGCGCCTGACAGGCCGCGATGGCGGGGGCCACGGCCCTGGCAAGCTCTGCGCGCTTGGCGACCAGTTGATCCAGCTTCACCTGCTCGGCCGCGAGGTCGATGGCCACCGGCTTCTGGAACGTCTGCACCGAATCGACAAGGCACATGTCGGGCCTTGGATCGGGGTTGCTTGCCGTCGCGCGCGGCGTGCAGTCCTGATATTGCGGGATGGTGCGGACGACCTGGGTATAGGCAAAGCCGCGCTGAAGATTGCCCTGGGTTTGCAGGATCAGCCCATCAATCGTGTGCAGATTGCCGGCGACAGAGTTGATGCACTGCTTTTGCGGCGTGCCGCAGGCAGCGAGGGATACAAACACGGGCAGCAACAGGTAAAACGGGCGCGGCATCGGTCTCTCCAGTTCTGAGCGTCCAGTCTAGTCCCGTGGAGTGGCAAGGGGAAGCGTGACGTGGCGCTGCGACCATTGGCCTTGCGCCGAGCCGCTGATAGCAAAGGGGCGGACAATGCCGGGGGCGTCAGGATGATGGATGTCGAAGACCAAAAGGCGCGGGCCTCGGGCTGGTTCCGGGACTTGCGCGGGCAGATCGTTGCCGCGTTCGAGGCGCTGGAGGCTGCGGCCGCGCCAAATGCCCCGATGCGGTTCGAGGTGACGCCAACCTCGCGCGCGCCGGGCGAAGGCGGCGGCATCATGTCGGTGCTGCGCGGCGGGGCGGTGTTTGAAAAGGTCGGGGTCAACTGGTCGGACGTGCAGGGCGTGCTGAACCCCAAGGCGCAAAAGGCGATGGCCGCGCGCGGCGTGCCGGGGATGGAGGCGGACCCGCAGTTCTGGGCCAGCGGCATTTCCCTGGTGGCGCATATGGCCAACCCGCATTGCCCGGCGGTGCATATGAACACGCGGATGTTCTGGACGCCGGGGGCCTGGTGGTTTGGCGGCGGCAGCGATCTGAACCCCTGCATCGAATATCCCGAGGATACCGCGCATTTTCACGCCCAGATGCAGGCGGCCTGCGATGCCCACGATCCGGCCTATTACCCCAAGTTCAAAGCCTGGGCGGATGAGTATTTCTTCATCCCGCATCGTGGCCGGGCGCGGGGCGTGGGCGGGATCTTCTATGACGATCTGAACACCGGCGATTGGGAGGCGGATTTCGCTTTCACCCGCGATGTCGGCGCACATTTCCTGCCCGCTTTTTTGCCGGTGACGGAGCGCCATCTGGGCCAGCCGTTCACCGAAGCCGACCGCGAGACCCAGTTGATCCATCGCGGGCTTTATGCCGAGTACAACCTTGTCTATGATCGCGGCACCAGGTTCGGCCTCGAAACCGGGCACGACGCCAATGCCGTGCTGATGAGCCTGCCGCCGATCGCAAAATGGACATGACCCGCACCCGCCAGATCGCCGCCTTCCTGCTTGCCTTGCAGTTCCTGACCCGGCTGCCGGTCAGGGCAGACGATGCCTCGCCCGAGCGGATCGCCGAAAGCCCGCGCTGGTATCCGGCGGCGGGCGTGGTGATCGGGGTGATCGTGGGGCTGGTGCAGGTCGGCGCCGCGCTGATCTGGCCGCCACTGGTGGCGGCGGTTCTGTCCACCGCGACCGGGCTGGTGTTGACCGGCGCGCTGCATGAGGACGGGTTTGCCGACACTTGCGACGGCCTGGGCGGCGGCCGCACGCGCGAGCGGGCATTGGAGATCATGCGCGACAGCCGGATCGGCAGCTATGGCGCGCTGGGGCTGATCTTGATGCTGGGCGGCAAGATTGCCGTCCTGTCCGCCTTGCCGGCCGGGGCGGTGTTCTGGGTGCTGGTGGCGGGGCATGCGGCAAGCCGGGGCTCGATGCTGTGGATCATGCAGGTTCTGACCTATGTCCGCGCCGAGGGGGCAGGCAAGGCGGTGGCGCGGCTGCAACCTCCGGACGGGGTAAGGGTGGCGGGGGTGACTTGCGGGCTGGCGCTGCTGCCCTTGGCCTTCGTGCTGCCGGTTCAGGCCGTGGTGCTGGGCCTTGTCGGGCTGGTGGCCGGGCATTTCGCGATGCGCCGGCGGTTCGAGGCGCGACTGGACGGTTATACCGGCGATTGCCTTGGCGCTGTGCAGCAGGCCAGCGAGATCGGCTTTCTGCTGGGGTGTCTGGCCTTCACGGCCTGACCGCCCCTTTTTCAAGGTCCGTCACGCAAGCTTTGCGCGGCTGTCATTGGCCCGTCATCCGGCTTGCCTACCCAAGGGGATCACCCATTGAATGGAGAGCCAGATGCGTCTGAGAGCCCTGTTTCTTGCTGCCACCGCCCTGACCGGCACCGCTCTGACCGGCACCGCCCTGACCGGCACAGGTCTGACCGGTCTTGTGCAGGTCGCCCATGCCGAAATCACCTTTGCCCCGGTGCCCTATGCCGCGGAAGATGCAGCGCGGCGGGTGCCGGTGGTTTCGGCCTCGGCGCTGGTGAACGGCACGGAAGTGCCGCTGGCCTATCACGCCTTTTCCCGGTCGGGCGACAGGAAGGGTCCGGTGGCCTTTGGCCAGTTGATGATGCTGGACGGCAGGACCGTGCCGGGCGCGATCTCGTCCAACCCCGATTTCACCTCGCTGCTGCCGGTGGGCGGCAAGCTGTATTCGGTGACCCAGTTCGAAGACGCCCCCGGCGGGCTGATGCTGAGCGAGATGGCGCAAGGCGCGGACGGCAATCTGACCGTCGTGTCCTCCAAGCCGATCGACACGTCCAAGGTCGGCGGCATCTGGCAACCCTGCGCGGGGTCGGTGACGGCCTGGGGCACGCATCTGGGATCGGAGGAATATCCCGACGATGCCCGCATGACGGAAGACGCCAAAGAGGTGAAGGACCTGGCAGAGGACACACCGCCGATGGCGCGGTTGTTCGGTCTGGACCCGGAGACGATGACGCTGGACCAGTTCCGCGCCGTGTTCAACCCTTACAAATATGGCTTTGCGACCGAAACCACTCTCAGCGAGGCGGGTGAGGCCAGGGTGGTCAAGCATGGTGCCATGGGCCGGGTTTCGATGGAAATGGCCATGGTGATGCCGGACAAGAAGACCGCCTATATCTCGGAAGATGGGACCAATGTGGACCTGTACCGCTTTGTGGCCGACAAAGAGGGTGATCTGTCGGCCGGGCAGTTGTTCGCGCTGAAATGGGTGCAGACCGATGACCAGAACGGCGGCGCGGCCAAGGTGGAATGGGTCGATCTGGGCCATGCCGATGACGCCTCGGTCTGGGCGGCGGTGGACAAGGGCATCTAGTTTTCGGACCTGTTCGAGGTGGCCGAGTTTGGTGCGGACGGCAGTTGCCCCGAGGGGTTTGCCGGGTCCAACGCCAGCGGCGCGTTGGAGTGCCTTAAGGTGAAGCCGGGCATGGAGATGCTGGCCTCGCGGTTGGAGACCACGCGCAATGCCTCGATCAAGGGAGCCTCGACCGAGTTCCGCAAGATGGAAGGCCAGGCTTATGACCCGGCGACCAACCGGCTGTATCTGGCGATGACCCAGGTGGCCAAGGGCATGACGGACGGGGACGAGAAGGCCGATCTGGTGGGGCGCAACGACATTCGGCTGCCCAAGAACGACTGCGGCGCGGTGTATGAGATGCAGCTCGGCGGCGATTTTGTCGGCACGGAGATAAAGGGCATCGTGACGGGCATGCCGAAGGAATATGCGAAAGGCTCGGCGGAAGAGGCGAACACCTGCGATGTGGACGGCATTGCCAGCCCGGACAATCTGACCTTCCTGACCGGTCAGAACATCCTGATCATCGCCGAGGACACCGACGCGCACCAGAACGACATGGTCTGGGCGCGGGACATGGCGACGGGGGCGATGACGCGGATCATGTCCACGCCTTACGGGTCGGAGGCGACCTCGGTCGATTGGTATCCCGATGTGGGCGGGCACGGCTATCTGATGGCCGTGGTGCAGCATCCGTTCGGGGAAAGCGACGAGGACAAGCTGCAAAACCCAGACGAGAAGAATGCCTGGGTCGGCTATATCGGACCGTTCCCGGCCCTGAACTGAAGGCGGCGAACTGAGGCGGTGGCTGGGAGTGAAGCAACGGAGGCTTCG
>JANLQT010000029.1:0-2634 GCA_031368035.1 Rhodobacterales bacterium
CCCCGCGCGCCGCCGAACGCCGTGCCCTTCCAGATCCGCCCCGTCACCAGTTGGAACGGCCGCGTCTCGATCACCGCCCCAGCCGGAGCGACCCCGATGATGATCGACTGCCCCCAGCCCCGGTGCGTGCATTCCAAAGCGTCGCGCATCACCTTCACATTGCCGGTGCAATCGAACGAGTAATCCGCCCCGCCAATCTTGTCGAAAGCCGTCTTGGTCAGGTCCACGATCGCCTGCACCACCGAGCCTTCAACCTTCTTCGGGTTGACGAAATGCGTCATCCCGAACCTCCGGCCCCAGTCCTCTTTGCTGTCGTTCAGATCGACGCCGATGATCATGTCGGCCCCGGCCATCCGCAGCCCCTGAATGACGTTCAGTCCGATGCCGCCCAGACCGAACACCACGGCCTTCGCCCCGGCTTCCACATTGGCCGTGTTCAACACCGCGCCAATCCCCGTCGTAACCCCACAGCCGATATAGCAAATCTTGTCGAACGGCGCATCCTCGCGCACCTTGGCCAGCGCAATCTCGGGCATCACCGTGTGGTTCGCAAAGGTCGAGCAGCCCATGTAGTGAAAGATCGGCGTCCCATCCAGCATGGAAAACCGCGTGGTCCCGTCCGGCATCAGCCCCTGACCTTGCGTCGCGCGGATCGCGGTGCACAGGTTGGTCTTGCGGCTCAGACAACTCGGGCATTCCCGGCATTCCGGCGTGTAAAGCGGGATGACATGATCGCCGGGCTTCAGGCTTGTCACCCCCGGCCCGCATTTGATCACCACCCCGGCGCCTTCATGGCCCAGAATGGCCGGAAACAGCCCTTCCGGGTCCGCGCCCGACAAGGTGAAATCATCGGTGTGGCAAATGCCGGTGGCCTTGATCTCGATCAGAACCTCGCCCTCTTTGGGGTCGTCCAGGTTCACCTCCATAACGGTCAGCGGCTGGCCAGCGGCCAGGGCCACGGCGGCTTTCGTGCGCATGTCATCCCTCCCATTTGCCCCGCAGGCTGCGCCAGACAGGGCGAAAACGCAACCTAGTCCCGCAATCTGGCGGCTCTGTGATGGACGGCAAAGCGCCGCCATGTCAGTTTGTGGGAACGCCCAAGGGGAGACGTAAATGCATATCCTGACCACCCCGCTTTGCCTCGCGCTGCTGGCGCTGACCGCCTGCACACCAAAACCAGGCTTTCCGCCGATCGACTCGCCCAAGGTGCAGGGCGCGGCCCCGGCGGTAGCCCAGCCTTCGCCCGCCGCTGCCGCCGCGGTCGCAACCTGCGCCGGGACCGACATCCTTGGCCTCGTCGGGCAGAACGTGTCCCAATTGCCCGCTTCCGGCACGTGGAGCGCGGTGCGCATCCTGAAGCCCGACAGCATGGCGACGATGGACTACAGCCCGACCCGGCTGAACGTGAACGTGGACACATCGGGCAAGATTCTGTCCCTCAGCTGCGGCTGACATAAGAAAGCCCGGGCTGGATCAGCCCGGGCCATCACTCGCATCGGCCATCACTCGCTCCGGAACGACGGACCGCTTACATGGCGGCCTTGAATTCCGTGTGACATTCCTTGCAGGCGCCGCCCACTGCGCCAATACCAGCCTTCAGACTGTCAAGGCTGGTGGTATCCATCGCGCTGGCCGCCGTGCCAAGCGCCGTCGCGCCTGTCAGGAAATCGTCCCAGCTGGTCCAGATTTCCGGCTTGGCAGCGCTTTTCGGGTCCGCCGCGCCCTGATTCTTGAAGGCAGTCGGGATGGCCGCCGCATCATCGACCAGCACCTTCACCGCAGCGGCAGCCGCCACCGCGTCAAAGGCCACATCGCCCGAGGCCATGCCGCCCAGCACCTTCATGGCCGCGCCATTGGCGTCCATCAGGTCCTGACGCATCTTCGCATCGGGATCGGTGGCCTCGCCGGCCAGCGCAATGCCGCCCACGAGGATAAAACTGGCAATCAAGGCTTTGGTGGTAAATTTCATGGATGCGCTCCCTTGTGGCAATTCGTCTCAGTCTAAACAGGCTCGCGCCGTTCGATCCACGGACTTTGGTCTGAACCCGCGATTCTCACGGAATTGTCATCGCCCTCAGGGCTTGGCCGCTGCAAACAGCAGCACCCGTAGGTCGGGGGATACCCCGACTCATCCGACCACGACGCGGCCCATGCAGCACGCGCAATCATGGTTAATCAATTCTGAACGAAATTTAGGAATATGTGATATATCAACGCATTAACAACTCTTGCACGCGTGCAAGACCCGCGATTTCACACCCGCGCCGCCCAAGACCGCGCAATATAATCCGCCGTCATCAGATCCAGATGCGCCCCGCCCCCGTTCTTGGAGATCGTGATCTCCCCCTCCGAACGCCTGACAAACCCGGCCGGATCATCATAGAAATCCGCCAGCACATCCGCCTCAGAAATCGCCCCAGAAGCCAGCGGAGCCATCAGCTCCCCGATATGATGCATGGTCGTCGCCCTTGCATCGACAAACACCCTTGCCCGCGCCATCGCCGCATCATCGACCTCGCGCATCGCCGGGGTATAGGCCCCGATCAGGTCCAGATGCTGCCCCGGCTGCAACCATGCCCCCTTCACCAAAGGCTCGGTCGCCATGGTGCAGGTGCAGATCACGTCCGCCGCCCT
>JANLQT010000034.1:0-5880 GCA_031368035.1 Rhodobacterales bacterium
AGTTCACCGCCGGGATCGCCGCCAGCCAGGTCGAGAAGTTCTGCCAGACCGGCTGTCCGCCGAAGAAGTCATCCGAGGCCTTGAACGCCGGGCCGTCGCGGGCCGGCAGGAAGGTCGCGAACGCGCCCTGGTCGATCAGGATCTTCTGGTAGAAGTCCACGTCCTTGCCCCAGACGGTGGCAAGGAAGTCGGTTGCGGCGGCCTTGCTGGGGGCCGAGGACAGCACATACCAGCTGGACCCGCCTTGGTTCGAGGCATGGGTTGCGCTGTCAACGCCGGCCAGTTTCGGAATCGGGGCTACGCCCCATTTGCCAGACATGTCGGGCGCGGCCTTGATCGTCGCGGTGATCCAGACTCCGGTGATAACCGAAGCGGTATCGCCCGAGGTGAAGGCGCCGGTGAACTCGCTCCAGCCGGAAATCGGCTTCCAGATTTCCGGAGCCATCATGATCTTCTGGTACTGGGTCAGCACGGCCTTGAAGACCGCGTTGTCCTTGATGTTCAGCGAGCCATCCTCGTTGAAATACCAGCTGCCCGCCGATTGCATCATGATGTTGATGGCACCGGTGTCGCTGGTATCAAGACCCTGCATCGCATGGCCGGTCTTTTCCTTCACCGCCTTGGCGATGTCGATATACTGATCCCAGGTGATGTCCTGCAGATCAGCTTCCTTGTAGCCGGCCTGTTCCAGAAGGTCGCTGCGATAGAAGAAGCCGGTCACGCCGGAATCGAAGGGCAGCGAATAGGTCTTGCCGTCCACCGAGCCGATCGCAACCTTGTAGTCGGCGAACTGGCTGTAATCGAGCTTGTCATTCATCGGCTCGAACGCGCCGGGGAAGCTTTGCAGATATTTCTGGGCAAAGTAGTCCTCGATCAGCACGATGTCGGGCAGACCTTCCGTGGTGCCCGAGGCCAGTTGGGCCTGCAGCTTCTGTTCAAGGTCGCCCTTGGCCATCTGCACCACGTTGACCTTGACGTCAGGGTGATCCTTGGCATAGCGGGCCGCCGCCTCGTTCATCGTCGCGCCGTTGAAATTCGGGTCCCAGCACCAGACGGTGACTTCGGTCGCCAGCGCCATGCTGGCGGTCAAAAGCTGGATACCGGCGGCGGCAAGAATGCCCGTCCGCCAGGTGAAGGCGATGTGCTTCATGGTCTTCCTCCCAAGAGTCGGGGCTCGTTTTGGCCCCGGTGGAAGGACGCTAGCCAAGGTAAAAGAGTCGCGCAAGTTTTTAGTAAATATTTATCCGCCGCGCCGCAGCAGCGCAGGCGCAGAAAATTTGGGCGGTTTGCGAACAAGCGTTGGGGGGACAGTCGGGGTATCCCCCGACCTACGGGATCGGTTTGGTCGATCCGCGCCAGATCATCTTCGCGGTCAGCGTGGCGCGTTTGGCGACCTGGCGCCCGGCAATGCGCTCCATCAGCAAATCCACCGCTGTCTCGCCGATTTCCTTGGAGGGCAGATGCACTGTGGACAGCGGCGGGTTCAGGAACTGCGCCACCGAGATGTCGTTGAACTAGGCCACCGCCACATCCTCGGGGATCTTCAGGCCAAGCTCGTGAATGGCGCGGTAAGCCCCCACCGCCATGTTGTCATTGCCGCAGATCAGCGCGTCGGGCCGGTCGGGGCGCGACAGCACCGCTTGCGTCTGAAGGTAACCCGATTGCTCGGTGTTGGTGCCCGCCTGGCAGATATCGGCGTCATACAGCCCGCGCGCCTGCATCCAGTCGCTATAGGCCTGCATCCGCTTTTCGCGCGCGCGGATGCGGCCTTGCCGGTCATGGTCCCACCAGCCCACCATGCCGATCCGCCGGTAGCCCGCGCCAGTCAGCGCCTTAAGCAACTTGTTCATCGCGGCGACAAGGTCGTTTTCCACCGCGTCAATCTCGTCATCCGCCGGGGCGTAATCGGCAAAGACGACGTGTTTGGCATGGGCCTTGGTCCAGGCAATCTCGGCCTCGTCATGCACGCCGATGACGATGACGCCGGACGATTGCGACAGCAGTTTGGGGTCGGGCGGGGCTTCGGAGTGATAGACCTTGACCATCTCGACCTGAAGCGCCGCCGCCCGGCTTTCGATGCCAAGGCGCAGGCCGACATAATAGGGATCGGCCAGTTCCTGATCGGGGCGCAGGAAATGCACCAGCGCGATCTTGGTCTGGCCGGGTTTGGCGCCTTCGCGGGCGCGTTGGCGGGCGCGGGGGGTGGCGTAGTTCATCGCCTCGGCGGTTTCGATGATCGACTGGCGGGTTTGCGGCGCGACCGACAGGGTGGCATCGAAGTTCAAGACCCGGCTGACCGTGGCCTGACTGACACCCACGGCGCTGGCAATCTGTTTCAGCGTGACCATCGGCCTGCATCCCCTTGCCGGATGTCAATGCCATGAAGCGCCCCGGGGCGCAACGCGGCAGGGTGGGGCGGATTGCTGCGGCAAGCAGGGCAGACTAGGTTTCGCGCCGGGACGAGGGTTTCAAGTCGCACGGGGTTTTCGGAATGCAGGTGTCGCTTCGTCCTTTCGCCGGCCTGGCGCTGGCCGCCGCGCTGGTCTTGGGCCAGATCGCTTCGGCGCAGAATGTGGACAAGGATTGGCCGGACATGACCTGGGATCAGGTCCGCGCCGAGGCCCGGGGCCAGAGAGTGAAAGTCTGGCACTGGGGCGGGGATTCGGTCTGGAACCGGTATTTCGACCAGATTCTGGGCGATGCGGTGAAGGAGGATGGGGTCACCATCGATTCCGTGCTGATCGACGACACCGCCCTGGCGGTCAACAAGGTTCTGGCCGAGATCGAGGCCGGGCAGACCTCGGGCGGGTCGGTCGATCTGATCTGGATCAACGGCGAGAATTTCGTGACGCTGCAGCAGGCGAAACTGCTGTTCGGGCCTTACACCGACAAGTTGCCGAACCACGCCAACATGGACCCCGCCAGCGCGGCGTTGCAATTTGACTTCGGGGTTCCGGTCGGGGGCTTTGAATCCCCGCAAGGCGCCTCGCAGTTCACCATGACTTACAACAGCGCCATGGTGCCGGTGCCGCCCGACACGGTTGAGGGGCTGCTGGGCTGGATTTGTCAGAACCCGGGCCTGTTCACCTATCCGGCGCTGCCGGCCTTTACCGGGCGCGAGTTCCTGCTGGAGGTGCTGTACCGCGTGACCGGCGGGGCGGCACAGTGGCAGGGGCCGTGGACGGCGGAAAAGCAGGCGCTGTGGGCTGAAAAATCGCCGCTGCTGTGGGAGGCGCTGACCAAGATCAAGCCCTGTCTGTGGCGGGAGGGGGCGACCTATCCCGCCGACAAGGCGCCGATGGATGATCTGTTTGCCGGGGGCGAGATTGCCTGGACCTTCAGCGCCGGGTCGGGGAACACGGCGGCCTCGGTGCGCAGCGGGCAGTTTCCGGACACTTCGGTCACGATGATCTTTGCGGACGGCACCCACGCCAGCACGCATTACGTCGCCATTCCGGTGAATGCCGCGCACAAGGCCGGGGCGCTGGTGGTGGCCGATGCGATCCTGTCTTGCGCGGTGCAACTGGCCAAGAACCAGCCCTCGTCGGTGGGGGACCTTCCCGCCATCGACATAAGCCGGTGCCCCGCCGACATTCAGGCCGGGTTTGCCGCGATCAGTTACGGGGTGGGCGGCATTTCTCCGGCGCAGTTGGCGGCGGCGCCGATCCTGCCGATGGGCGGGCCGGAACTGGCCAAGGCCATCGAGCAGGGCTGGCGCACAAACGTGCTGGAGAAATAGGGTGTGCGGCGGGGCGTTGCGCCCCTGGGAACCCAAGGGAAGGCCGATGCGGTTTGAACGCCTGAAAATCTGGGTGATGCTGTCCCCGGCGCTGGTGGTGTTGGGGGCGGTGTTTCTGGGTGGGCTGGGGTTTGGCGTGGCGCGCAGTCTGAACTACATGCCGATCATCGGGCTGACCCGGCCGAATTTCGATGCCTATCGCGGCCTGTTCCGGCTGGCGGAGTTCTGGCCCGCGCTGGGGATGACGCTGTATATCGCGCTCGCCTCGTCCGCGATTTCCATGGTGCTGGCGGTGGGCGCGGCCTTGCTGCTGCGGCGGGCGTTTGTGGGCAAACGGCTGATGACGGTGCTGTTTTCCTTCAACCTTCCGGTGCCGCACATCGTTGGCGCCATCGGCATTATGTTCCTGTTCGCGCAAAGCGGGTTTCTTGCGCGGATCGCGCATGGGTTCGGTATGATCGACCGCCCGATGGAGTTCCCGGTGCTGGTGAATGACCCCTTCGCCATCGGCATCATCCTGGAATATGTCTGGAAAGAGGTGCCCTTCATCGGCATCGTCGTTCTGGCGGTGCTGCAATCCATCGGGGATGATTACGAGGCGGTCTCGCAGACCCTGGGCGCCGGGCCGTGGCAGCGGTTCCGGTTCGTGATCCTGCCGATGATCCTTCCGGCGACGCTGTCGGTGTCGATTCTGGTGCTGGCCTTCACCTTTGGCGAATATCTGATCCCCAAGCTGCTGGGCCAGACCTACCCTTCGACCCTGCCAGTACTGGCGGTGCGGCTGTTCACCGACCCCGAGCTGACCAAACGGCCCGAGGCGATGGCGCTTGGAATCCTGATCGCGCTGATCGCCGGGGTGATGGTGTGGGCCTATATGGCGGTCTCGCGCCGTCTTGTGCGGCCTGACTGATGGCCGTACCGCTGGACTTGCCCGGGCCCAAGGCCCCCGGCCTGTTGCGCGGCGTGGCGCTGGGCGTGCTGGCGCTGTGGCTGGTGGCGCCGTTCCTGCCGATGCTGGTCTGGTCCTTTGCCCATCGCTGGAGCTTTCCCGACCTGCTGCCGTCAGATTGGAGCCTGAACGCCTGGGCCACTGTCGCCAGTCCCGCCGCGCAGGTGCTGCCCGCCATTCGGGATTCGGCTCTGATCGCGGTGCCGGTGACGCTGCTGTCGGCGGCCATCGCCATTCCGGCGGGGCGCGCGCTGGGGCTGCACCGGTTTGCCGGCAAGCGGGTTGTCGAGGTTCTGATCCTCGCGCCCAACCTCGTCCCCGGCTTGACGGTGGCTTTGGGCCTTCAGATCGTGTTCATCCGGTACGGGCTGGCCAATACCTATGCCGGGGTGGTGCTGGTGCATCTGGTGGGCTCGATGTCCTATGCGGTGCTGGTGATGGCGGGGGTGTTTGCCAATTATGACCCTGCCGCCGAAGAGGTCGCCCGCACGCTTGGTGCCAGCCGGGGCCAGGTGTTCCGGCATGTCACGCTTCCCGCGATCCTGCCGGGGCTGGTGGTGGCGAGCCTGTTCGCCTTCCTGATCTCGTGGGATCAATATGTCACCACGATCCTGATCGCCGGGGGGGCCGTGAAGACCCTGTCGGTGCTGGTGGTGGCCTCGGCGGGCGGGGGAGAACGGGCGGTCACGGCGGCGCTGAGCCTGATCTTTGCCTTGCCTGCGATTGTGGCGCTGATCTTCGCCTCAAGATACCTGACGGGCGGGGCTGCGGCCGCCGGGGGGCTGGGCCACAAATGACCGAAGTGGTGCTGGCGGGCCTGACCAAGCAATTCCCCGGCGCGGGGCGGCCGGCGGTGGACCGGCTGGACCTGACCTTTGCTGCGGGGAAGATCCACGCGCTGCTGGGGCCGTCGGGTTGCGGCAAGACCAGTGTGATGAGGATGATTGCCGGGATATTGCCGCCGACCAGCGGGGATATCCGGATGGACGGCGCCTCGGTTCTGGGCGTCCCGGCCGAGCGGCGCGGGGCGGTGATGGTGTTTCAGAACGCCCTGTTGTTCCCCTATATGTCGGTCGGCGACAATGTAGGCTTTGCTCTGAAGATGCGGGGCGAGGCGCGGGCGGTGATCCGCGCCCGGGTGGGGGAAATGCTGGACCTGGTGCAATTGCCGGGGCTGGAGCAGCGCCGCCCC
>JANLQT010000076.1:0-5772 GCA_031368035.1 Rhodobacterales bacterium
CCATACATCCCCGCGCCTGCCAGTTTGCGATGATTTTGGCCCAGCACAAGGGCGAGGTCATTGAAGATCGGCAGCATGTCGTTCTGGCACAGGATCGACAGCACGCGGGTGCCAGGGGCGGCGAAGATCATGTTGGACAGCGCCGCGCCTTCGGGGGCAGCGATGCCGCGCGCTTGGGCAAACAGGTCACGCTGCTGGGCGATGGTGTAGTCTTCGGGCGCGATCACCTCAAACCCCATGTCGCTGGCGATGGCCTCTATCTCGTCCTCGTTCACCAGTTTGCGCAAGGCCCGGCTGCGGCGCGACAGGTAGAAGGCGCGGCCGGGCTTGGGGGGGGCGGTGACGGTGGCGCCGGTGCCAAGGAAGCGGCGGCGCAGGGCGTGGATCGCGGCGGGGGAAAGGTGCTCGATGGAAGACAGCACAAAGGCATCGGCAAAGCGGATCAGATGCGAGGGCGGCACGATCATCCTATGGGCATCGGTCACGCCGATCAGGTCCATCGACTCCAGTGTCCAGGCCTTCATCCCTTCGGGCAGGATCAGTTTGCGACCGTCCAGCAGGCCCTGCTCGGCCGCAAGCGCGATGCGGGACAGATGGGTGATCATCCAATGGTAGTAGTTCGGCCAGTGCAGCGCGGCGAGCCCTTCCAGCAGCAGCACCGGCCCGGAATGGTCTTCGGTGCGGACAGGCCGGACGCGGACGGCCCTGCCCTGCCCGGCCAGCACCGTCAGGCTTTCGACCGGGTAGTTCAGGCTGGTGTGATAGGGGTCCGGCTTCAGCATCGTGCCCTTGGGGCCGATCAGAAGCCCCTCGGCCATCAGCGAGATGCCCGGGGTCCGCGCCACAAGCACATCCCGCGCCGGGGTTTCGTGATGGTAGCTTTGCAGCCGTCCGTCGGGCCAAAGAATGTCGAAATGACCGTTCAGAGCGGGGTCCGGGGCCAATGTGTTCCAGGTCACGCCCTCGGCAAGGCTCCAGTCCGGGCGGGGCAGGAAGGCATGGACGGTCGAGCCAAGGCGGGCGGTGGGAGCGGCGGTCTTGGCCCCGGCCAGTTGGCCGGCGCGCAGGCGCGTGTCGTCGCGCGCCACTGATACGACGGCGCGCATCACTTCGGCGGCCTCGATCTGGTCCAGAAAGGCATGGGACTCGCGCGTTTGATCCGCCTCGATCGCGACGGCGGTATGGGTCCTGATCAGGCGCGCCAAAGCCCATCCGCCCGCCGCGCCATGGCCATCCTTGATCCAGGGCAACGCGGCGCGGCAAAGCGCGGCAGAGACAGTCAGCAGGCCATTGTGCAGCACCGGAAAGAAGTGCAGGTCCACCGTTCCGTATTCGGGACGCCCACCGGCGTGCGGGGCCTGGACGAAATGCACCACCCAGCCAAATTGGCGCGTGGTGAGTTGCCGGATGGCCCCGGCGGCGTCCAGAAAGTGGCCGAGCGTCCAGTCGTCCGGGGCCGGGGCTTTGGCAATCGTTGCAACCAGCGCCAGGAAAGCTTGGGCCAGGGCATCGGGGGTCAGGGCAGCGGGGGCCAGGGCATCAGGGGCCAGGGCATCGGGGGACAGGTCTGCGCCAAGGCCCAGATCGACATCGGCCAAAGCGCGGGCATGGTCCAGGCAGGCGGCAAGATCGGCAGCGGGGTCAAGCGCGATAGCGGGCGATGCTGCGCCACTTTCGGCCGCGCCCGGGGCCGGTGCGGCTTGCTCAAAGCGCCAGTTTGGGTCCAGCGCGCGGAGCTGCGCTTCAAGCCAAAGCTCTGCCTCGGGCGCCTCGTGCTGGCGCGCCATGTCATGGGCATAAAGCAGCGCGGGTTTGCGTTGCGGCTCGCTTTGGTCCAGCCGCATCTTGTGCAGCATCGGGATAAAATCGCGAAATCTGTCGCCCTGAAGCAGGCCGAGCCACAGCATGCCATGGACCGAGCCCGGGCTTTCCGGGTCCAGCGCGTGAGAGGTCTGGATCGCATGTTGCAGCCAGTCGTCAGGCCCGCCTTGCGAGGTCATCAGCTCGTTCAGCCCCCATTCGGCGGCATGGCGAATTTCGGCCAGGCGGTCCGCGCCCGCGGCATCCACGCAGCGGCGAATCAGGTCCAGATCCATCGTGGCGATCGCGGCATAGATCATCGCGGGCCGCAGGGTCCGTCCGTCCTGCTGGAACCACGCCTCGGCCAGACGGGTCAGCACTTTGGCCGCCAGCGCGTGATGGTCCAGCGACACCGGCAGGGTGGTCAGCACACGAACGGCGGCAAAGCCCAGATCAAAGCCTGCGTCACTATCCGGCAATCGGTCTGACTTAAGCACAGAAAGCAGCAATTCGAAGTGGACGGAGCGGCGCGCCGGAAGGGTCACGCGGGCTTCCTCGCGCAGATACCAGCCCAGAAGGCCCTTTATCGCATCGGCCATGTCCGGGCCTGTTCCTTGCCAGATCAGGGCATGGCAGGCCGCGACCGGCGCATCTTCGCCCGCACCCAGCAGCAGGCGCAGCAGGGGCACGCGCAGGCCCGGCCGGGCGGCAAAAGCCGCGGCCAGCGGCGCCGGATCGCCGGACAGGGCGGCCTTGAACAACTGATCCTGATCTGGCTCCACGCTTGCCCTCGCTGCAACCGGGCGAACCTACACGCGGCGTATCGTCGCCTCAAGGCCGCGGGACTGCCGCGGCGGGAGATTGGGCTTAAGCTATCTTGCGGAATTTGATAGACGCGGAATCAGAGTCGTGGGCCGCCTCGCCACAGTTTCGCCGAAGGCGCCCGGCGTTTGAGACACGAGACAGCATTGGAGATCGAGATGGACGGGAATGAAGGCGGAACATCGGGCAAGTGCCCGGTCATGCATGGGGTTGCCCCGAATGCGATCCACGCCGGGCGGTCGAACCGTGACTGGTGGCCGAACCAGTTGAATCTGCGGATTCTGCATCAGCATGCTTCGGCGTCCAACCCCTTGGCGGATTTCGACTATGCTGAGGCGTTCAAGGCGCTGGATCTGCCGACGGTAAAGGCTGACCTGACCGCGCTGATGACCGACAGTCAGGACTGGTGGCCGGCCGACTGGGGCCATTACGGCCCGCTGTTCATCCGCATGGCCTGGCATTCCGCCGGAACCTACCGCACCGCCGACGGACGCGGTGGGGCTGGCAACGGCACCCAGCGGTTCGCACCGCTGAATTCCTGGCCGGACAACGTGAACCTCGACAAGGCGCGGCGGCTTTTGTGGCCGATCAAGCAGAAATACGGCAACGCGCTGTCCTGGGCCGACCTGATGATCCTGGCCGGCAATGTCGCGCTGGAATCGATGGGCTTCAAGACCTTCGGCTTTGGCGGTGGCCGGGCGGATGTGTGGGAGCCGGAAGAGGATATCTATTGGGGCGCCGAAGATGTCTGGCTGGACGACAAGCGCTATTCCGGCGACCGCGACCTAGAAAACCCACTGGCTGCCGTGCAGATGGGCCTGATCTATGTGAACCCCGAAGGCCCGAACGGTGTGGCCGATGCCGTGGCCTCGGGCCGCGACATCCGCGAGACCTTTGCCCGCATGGCGATGGATGACGAGGAAACCGTGGCGCTGACCGCGGGTGGCCACACCTTCGGCAAGGCGCATGGCGCGGGCGATCCCGCGCTGGTCGGGGCCGCGCCGGAAGCGGCGGGCCTGGACGAAATGGGTCTGGGCTGGAACAACGCTTTCGGGTCGGGCGTGGGCATTCATGCCACCGGGTCAGGGATCGAGGGGGCGTGGAAGCCCAATCCGACCACCTGGGACATGGGCTATTTCAAGGTCCTGTTCAAATACGACTGGGCTTTGGGCAAAAGCCCGGCGGGGGCGCAGCAATGGCACCCGGTCAATTGCGAAGCCGAAGACATGGTCGTGGACGCGCATGACCCCTCGCTGCGCCATCCGCCGATGATGACCACCGCCGACATGGCGATGAAGATGGACCCGATCTACGGCCCGATTTCGCGCCGCTATCTGGAAAATCCTGCCGCCTTTGCCGATGCCTTCGCCCGCGCCTGGTTCAAGCTGACCCACCGCGACATGGGGCCGAAGGTTCGGTATCTGGGGCCGGAAGTGCCGGCTGAAGCATTGATCTGGCAGGACAATGTGCCAAGCGTGGATCATCCGCTGGTGGATTCGGGCGATATTGCGGTTCTGAAGGCGAAGATCCTTGGGTCTGGCCTGACGACGGCGGAACTGGTCAGCACGGCCTGGGCCTCGGCCTCGACCTTCCGGGGGTCGGACAAGCGGGGCGGGGCCAATGGGGCGCGTATCCGGCTTGCGCCGCAGAAGGACTGGGCGGTGAACGAGCCGGCCAAGCTGGCCAGAGTTCTGGCAGTGCTGGAGGGTATCCAGGCGGCGTTCAATGCCGGCGCGGCGGGCGGCAAGCGCATCTCGCTGGCTGATCTGATCGTACTGGGCGGCTCGGCGGCAGTCGAGGCTGCGGCCAAGGCGGGCGGGCATGCCGTCACGGTGCCGTTCACGCCGGGGCGCACGGATGCAAGCCAGGAGCAGACGGATGTACATTCGTTTGAAGTGATGGAGCCGCAGGCGGATGGGTTCCGCAACTGGCTGAAGGCGGACTATTCGGTGTCGTCCGAGGAACTGCTGGTGGACCGCGCGCAGCTTCTGACCCTGTCCGCGCCGGAAATGTCCGTGCTGGTGGGCGGGTTGCGGGTACTGGGTGCCAATGTCGGGGGCGCCTCGCATGGGGCCTTCACCATGCGCCCGGGCGTGCTGACCAGTGACTTCTTCACCAGCCTGATCGACATGGGCACGGTGTGGAAGCCTGTGACCGAGGAAGGCGCGGTCTTTGAGGGCCGCGACCGCAAGACCGGTTTGGTCAAGGCCACGGCAACGCGGGTCGATCTGGTGTTCGGGTCGAACTCGCAGCTTCGCGCGATTGCCGAAGTCTTTGCCCAGAAGGGCGCGGAGTCGGCGTTTGTGCGCAACTTCGTTGCGGCCTGGAACAAGGTGATGATGCTGGACCGCTTCGACCTGGCCTGAGGCGGGATCACCAAGTCATAGGGCGCGGCAGGCGACTGCCGCGCCCTTTTTCGTGGCGATTCTCTGACAGCGCGACGCCTATTCGCCCAGAAACTCCGCATTTGGCGGTCGGGACTGCCAATAATTCCGGCAACGCTCGTCTGCCTTGTTGTGGAAGGCCAGCGGCGCTGTCCATGGCGGAAGGCTGCGGCCAAAGTCAGTCCAGAGTTGGCGGCTAGGGTTCCGGCGAAAGCGTCTGGTCCGAGAGCTGTCACCCGCAGGCACATACCTGCGCGGCGCACGGCGGGACAAAAGCCCGGGAGACCTCGTCAGCCTCAGCCATGGGAGTGGCGGCACGATGGTCCGTCTTCCCTTTTTGAACAGGAAAGGAAGACTCATGTTGACCCGCCGCATTACGCTGCTTGCTGGGCTGGCTATGCTAGGAGCGCTGGCCTTTGCCCCGGCGCAGGCCGAGGTGAAGAAGGATTTCAAGGTCGGCTGGTCGATCTATGTCGGCTGGATGCCCTGGGGTTATGCCAAGGACACCGGCATCGTGCAGAAATGGGCGGACAAGTATGGCATTGCCATCGAGGTGACCCAGTTCAACGATTATGTGGAATCGATCAACCAATACACCGCCGGTGCCTATGACGCGGTGACGGTGACCAACATGGATGCGCTGTCGATTCCGGCGGCGGGGGGCGTGGACACAACCTCGGTCATCGTGGGCGACTTTTCCAACGGCAATGACGCGGTGTTCGTGAAGGACGGCAAGGAGCTGGCGGACATCAAGGGCAAGCCGGTG
>JANLQT010000079.1:0-4342 GCA_031368035.1 Rhodobacterales bacterium
GGCACCTTGCCGGTGTCGGTGGCGGTGATCTTCACCTGCCCCGCCTCCAGCCCGAACACCTGCGCCACGGCCTGCGCGACCTTCTGGTTCAGCCCCTGCCCCATCTCGGTGCCGCCATGGTTCAGATGCACCGAGCCGTCCTGATAGACATGCACCAAAGCGCCAGCCTGGTTGAGGAAGGTCAGCGTGAAGGAAATCCCGAACTTCACCGGCACCATGGCCAGCCCGCGCTTCAGCACCGGGCTTTTGGCGTTCCATTCGGCGATCGCGGTCTTGCGGGCGAAATAGGCGGAGGTGTCCTGAAGCCTGCCCCATATCCCCCGGCAGATCGAATCCTCGACCGGCATGGCATAGGGGGTGGTCTGGACCATGCCAGAGTCCATCTCAGCATAATAATTCCGCATCCGAAGCTCGGCGGGTTCAATCCCCGTCGCATGGGCCAAATGGTCAAGCACCCGCTCGATCCCGATGATGCCTTGCGGGCCGCCGAAGCCGCGATAGGCGGTGGCGCTGGCGGTGTGGGTCTTCAGCCGATGGCTTTCGATGCGGATATTGGGGATCCAATAGGCGTTTTCGGCGTGCAGCATGGCGCGGTCGGCGACGGCGAGGCTCAAGTCTTGGCTCCACCCGCAGCGCATCAATTGCAGGAAATCGACGGCAGTCACGCGGCCGTCCGCGTCGCATCCGGCGCGGTAGCGGATTTTCAGATCGTGCCGCTTGCCGGTGATGACCATGTCGTCATCGCGGTCATAGCGCATCTTGCAGGGCTTGCCGATGGCGCGGGCGGCAATGGCGCAGGCGATGGCGAGCCCGTTGCCTTGAGATTCCTTGCCGCCAAAGCCGCCGCCCATCCGGCGCATTTCCACCCGCACCGCTGCCATCGGCAGGTGCAGCGCATGGGCGACCTTGTGCTGAATCTCGGTCGGATGCTGGGTGGAAGAGATGACATGCATCCCGTCTTCCAGCGGAATGGCGGCGGCGATCTGGCCTTCCAGATAGAAATGCTCCTGCCCGCCGACCTCGATTTCGCCTTCGACCACGGTGGTGGCCTGCGCGAAGCCTTGCGCAAGATCGCCCCGGTTCCACAGGATCGGGCCCTGTTCAAAGCGGGAATTGGCGGCGAGCGCGTCCTCGACGGTCAGCAGCGCGGCGCGCTCGGTGTAGGTGACCTTGCCAAGGCGCGCGGCTTTGCGGGCGGCGAGGTGAGTATCGGCGACCACCAGAAAGATCGGTTGGCCGTGGAACAGGATTTCGCCGGTGGATAACAGGGGTTCGTCATGGGCGACCGGGGCGCAGTCGGGAACCTCATCGAAGTCCTCGGCGGTGAAAACCTTCATCACGCCGGGCGCGGCGCGCACCGCCGAAAGGTCCATCGCGGTGATCTGGCCATGCGCGATGCTGGCCAGACCGAAGGCAAGGTGCAGCGCGCCAGACGGCAGGGGCACATCGTCAGCATAGCGCGCCTGACCGGTGACATGCAGCGGCGCAGAATCATGCGGCAGGGGTTTGCCCATGGTCATGGCTGCACCTCCAGCACGTTGACAGGCGTTCCGGTCAGATCGTGCACATAGCGGATCATCAGGTTCTGCGCGATGGTCAGGCGGTAGTTGGCAGAGGCTCGCATATCGGTGAGCGGCTGGAAATCCTTGGCCATCTCCCGCGCGACGGCTTCTGCGGTTTGCAGGGTAAAAGGCTGTCCCAGCAGCGCGGCCTCGACTTGGGACGCGCGCTTGGGAATGCCCGCCATGCCGCCGAAGGCGATGCGGGCGGCGGTGATCTTGCCCGCCTCGACGGTCAGGTTGAAGCAGCCGCAGACGGCGGAAATGTCCTGATCGAAGCGCTTGGAGATCTTGTAGCACCGCAAGTCCGGCGCGTGTTCGGGGATGGAAACGCCGACCACGAACTCTCCGGGGCGGCGGTCCTGCTTGCGGTAGTCGAGAAAGAACGCCTCCAGCGGCATCGCGCGCATGTCATCGCCGCGCCGCAGATGCAGCGTGGCGCCCAGCGCGATCAGTGCGGGCGGGCCGTCGCCGATGGGCGAGCCATTGGCGATGTTGCCGCCGATGGTGGCGGCGTTGCGGATTTGGGTCGAGGCATAGCGGCGCAGCATCTCGGCAAAGCTGGGGTGATGCGGGATCAGCGCCTTGCGCAGGGTTTCAATGCTGACACAGGCACCGATGTGAAGCTGGCCGCCTTGCCGTTCGATATGCGACAGATCGGCCATGCCGGACAAGAAGGCCACGGTGCCAAGGTCGCGAAGCTGTTTGGTCACCCAAAGCCCGACATCGGTGGCCCCGGCGATCAACGTGGCGTCCGGGTTGGCGAGATACCAGGCGGCGAAATCATCGGAGTTGTCCGGTTGGCAGGCGTCGCCGGGGGCTGCCTGCCCCCGAACCCCCGGGGATATTTGGGGAAGCTGATTTGTGTCTTGGGTCAGCCAGGCGGGGACCGGGGCGCTTTCGGCAGCCTTCGCGGCGCGGATGATCGGGGCGTAGCCCGTGCAGCGGCACAGGTTGCCAGCGAGCGTGGTGTCATGGTCCAGGTCGCCGTTCAGATGCGCAGTCGCCATAGAGGCGATGAAGCCCGGCGTGCAAAAGCCGCATTGCGAGCCGTGATGCTCGATCATCGCTTGTTGAACCGGGTGCAGCGCGCCGTTCGGGCCGGTCAGGCCCTCGACCGTGCGAACGGCCTTTCCCGCCAGTTGCGGCAGGAACAGGATGCAGGCGTTCAGCGCGCGGTGGCCTGATGGGTCCGAGACCATCACCGTGCAGGCGCCGCAGTCGCCCTCGTTGCAGCCTTCCTTGGTGCCCTTCAGCCCGGCATCCTCGCGCAGGTAATCCAGCAATGTCCGCGTGGGGGGCACATTGCCCAGATGAACCGGCGTTCCTTTCAGAAGAAACGCGACCTCAACCATGGTTTGTCCTGCCGCGTTCTGCTGCATGTCAGCCGCGCTTGCCCCCCGATGCGGCGTAAAGGGGCGGCGCCTGGGTCAGTGAAGCGCCAAGCGAGGGCGCTGGCAAGAGGTGGCGTTCGGATTGGCGGGCGGCTAGGCTGGCGGCATGGCAAATCCCCCCCGATTCATTCACCTTCGCGTGCATACCGAGCATTCTCTGCTGGAAGGCGCGGTGCCGGTGAAAAAGCTGGTCAAGCTGGCACGCGCGGCGGACATGCCCGCCGTCGCCATCACCGACACCAACGCGATGTTCGCCGCGCTGGAATTCTCGCAGACGGCGCTGGGCGAGGGCATCCAGCCCATCGTCGGCTGCCAGATCAGCCTGTCCTACGAACCCACCGCCCCCGGCGAGAAGCTGAAACCCCCAGCCCCGGTGGTGCTTCTGGCGCAGAACGAGGCGGGCTATGGCCATCTGATGAAGCTGTCCACCTGCCTTTACGTGGACAAGGGCGGCGCCCTGCCGCAAGTGACGCTGGAGGATCTGGAGGCGCACTCGGACGGCGTGATCTGCCTGACCGGCGGCGCGGACGGGCCGCTGGGAAGGTTGTTGCAAGCTGGCGCGGCGACAAAGGCCAAGGCGCTGGCCGAACGGCTGGCCCGCGCCTATCCGGGGCGGCTTTACGTCGAACTGCAGCGCCATCCGGGCGAGGCGGGCGGCCTGCCCCAGGCCGAGGCGCTGACCGAACCGGGGCTGATCGACCTCGCCTATGGCCTGGACCTGCCGCTGGTCGCCACCAACGACGTCTATTTCCCCAAACCGTCGATGTATGAGGCCCACGACGCGATGATCTGCATCGCGGAGGGTGCCTATGTCGACCAGCAAGCCCCCCGCCGCCGCCTGACCCCGCAGCACTATTTCAAATCCGAAGCCGAGATGGTCGCCCTGTTCGCCGACCTGCCCGAAGCCACCCAGAACACCGTCGAGATCGCCCACCGCTGCGCCTATGCCTCGCCCAAGCGCAAGCCGATCCTGCCGAAATTCGCCGATGACGAAATCGAAGAACTGCGCCGCCAAGCCTGGGAGGGTCTGGAACGCCGCCTCGCGGTGATCCCGATGGCCGCCACCCGGGCCGACTACGAAGACCGCCTCCGCTTCGAACTTAAAGTCATCGAGGACATGGGCTTCCCCGGCTATTTTCTGATCGTGGCCGATTTCATCAAATGGGCCAAGGGGCAGGACATCCCCGTCGGCCCCGGCCGCGGTTCAGGCGCGGGCTCCCTGGTCGCCTATGCCCTGACCATCACCGACCTTGACCCGATCCGCTATGCGCTGCTGTTCGAACGCTTCCTGAACCCCGAACGCGTCTCGATGCCCGACTTCGACATCGACTTCTGCATGGACCGCCGCGAAGAAGTCATCACCTACGTCCAGAACCGCTATGGCCGCGA
>JANLQT010000096.1:0-2198 GCA_031368035.1 Rhodobacterales bacterium
CCTGCGCATCCGTGGCCACCGGGGCCTTGGCGGCGCGGTGAAGGTCGAAGGCCATGACATCAAGCTGGGGCAGGGCGGCATCCGCGAGATCGAGTTCTTCACCCAGACCCGCCAGTTGATCGCCGGGGGCCGCGATCCCGATCTGCGGAACCGCACCACAGTCGGCGGCCTCGCGGCGCTGGCGGCGAAAGGCTGGATCCCGCAGGACGTGGCCGACACCCTGACCGCCGACTACCGCGCCCACCGTGAACTGGAACACCGGCTGCAAATGGTGAACGACGCCCAGACCCATGCCATGCCGGTGACGCCCGAGGCCATCGCCCGCATCGCCGCCTTCCTTGGCCAAAGCGATCCCGCCTTCCGCGCCGATCTTCTGTCCCGCATCGCCCGCGTCGAGGCCCTGACGCAAGGCTTCTTCGCCCCCTCGGACGCCGACGCCCCGCTGCCCGACCTGACCCCGCAGATGCGCGCCATCGTGACCGGCTGGCAAAGCTATCCTGCCCTGCGGTCCGACCGCGCCCGCACCATCTTCCGACGCCTTGCGCCCAGCCTGCTGACCCGCCTGACGCAAGCCGAAAACCCCGAAGAGGCGCTGGTAGCGCTGGACGGCTTCCTGTCCGGTCTGCCCGCCGGGGTGCAGATCTTCTCGCTGTTCGAGGCCAATCCGCCGTTGGTCGATCTGATCATCGACATCGCCTCGACCGCCCCGGCTTTGGCCCGGTACCTGTCCCGCAACGCTGGCGTGCTGGATGCGGTGATCGGCGGGTCGTTCTTTGCGCCCTGGCCGGGGCAGGCGGCGCTGACCCAGGCGCTGGCCAAACGCCTTGACGGCACCCCGGATTACGAACGCAAACTGGACGCCGCCCGCGCCTGGCAGAAGGAATGGCACTTCCGCATCGGCGTGCACCACCTGCGCGGGTTGGTGGGCGCGTTCGAGGCCGCGAAATCCTACGCCGACCTTGCCGGGGCTGTTGTGGCCGCGCTTTGGCCAGTGGTCAGCGCGGAAATCACCGGCAAGCACGGCCCGCCGCCCGGACGCGGCGCGGTGGTGGTCGGCATGGGCTCGCTGGGCGCCACGCGGCTGAATGCCGGGTCCGACCTTGATCTTCTGGTGCTGTATGACGCGTCCGGCGTCGAAGCCTCGGACGGCCGCCGCCCCCTGCCCACCCGCAGTTATTACGCAAGGCTGACGCAAGCGCTGGTCACGGCCCTGACCGCGCCGATGGCCGAAGGCAAGCTGTACGAGGTGGACATGCGCCTGCGCCCCTCGGGTCGGCAAGGGCCGGTGGCGGTGTCGTTGGACGCCTTCGAAAGCTATCAGCGGACCGAGGCATGGACCTGGGAACATCTTGCCCTGACCCGCGCCCGGGTTCTGGCCGGTGCGCCGGACCTTGGGGCGGAAGTGGAAGCCATCCGCCGCGCCGTGCTGGCCGAGAAGGGGCCGGGGGGCAACGTCCTGACCGATGTTGCCGACATGCGCGCCCGCCTTGCCGTCGCCAAACCGGGCCTTGCGCCTTGGGAAGCGAAACTCGGCCCCGGCAAGCTGATGGATATTGAACTGCTGGCGCAGACGTTGGCCCTGCAATCGGCCAGCCCCGCCCGCGGGGTCGAGGCGCAGATCGAGGCGGGCCGCAAGGCGGGCCGGATCAGCCAGGGCCAGGCGGGCACGCTGCTGGACGCCTATCGTCTGTGCTGGCACTTGCAGGCCGGATCGCGGCTTTTGTCGGACCGGGACCTTGATCCGGCGAAACTGGGACAGGGCGCGCGGGCTTTCCTGCTAAGGGAATGCGATGAAGCCTCGCCCGAGGCGTTGAGCGCGCATCTGGCTGCCTGCGCGGCAGGGGCCGATGCCGAGATCAGCGCCACCCTGACGGGGCCATGATGGGAAGACGCGTGATGGACAAAAGTGATGCCGACCCCAAGGGCCTCGTGCGCGAAAGCTATGCGATGGAGGGGATCACCGAGGGCGAGTGCAAGTCGATCTTCATCGACTGGGCGCTGAGCCTGAAAGAGGCGGACCCGCATGAAGCAATGCGCGCGCTGCTGGTGCATTACGGCGAGGCCGCGCCGGACCATCCGATGACGGCGATCCTGACACTGGGCCTGACCGCCCCCGCCCGCCCCCAGCGGCGCGGCGGACGGACAGGGCGTCACGCGGGGGTGTAGGGTGCGTGCTTGCACGCACCATTTGAGCGGTG
>JANLQT010000135.1:0-1996 GCA_031368035.1 Rhodobacterales bacterium
AGCAGGTTCTGGATCACCGCCGCATCCACCGTCAAAAGGTGCATGTCGCAGGCGAGACGATTGCCGATCTGGCCCCGCGGATCGCCCAGACCCGTCCGATGGTCCAGCGCGAAATTCACCGGATGGGCGTGCAGCACCTCGCGCCCCTCGCCGATGTCGGGCTGATCGCAGGCCGCCAGCACCCGGGCGATGTCCTGCTCCGTCACCACCGAATCCTGCGGCTCCACCTCTCCGGCCAGCCCATAGCTGCGGGGTTCCGCGCCCGAGAAACACGCGATCACGTGATCCACCCGCACCGCCGCCATCTTCTGCGCCGCCTGCACCACGGTGCGGATCGCCCGCTCGGTTTCATTCATCACGGTGATCTCGCCAAAACGCACCCCGCGCGAGCGTGTCGTCGCAGCCCCGATCACTCGGAAATTCGCCTGCCCCGCCATCGGCCCGACCCCGTCGCTGTCGCGCGCCGTCTCGGCCCCGTCAAAGCGCAGGATCAGGCAGCCGATCTTCGACGTGCCCACGTCCAGAATGGCGATCACCCCGCGTTGCAGGGCGGCCCCTCGCATGTTCCGCATCGCACGCTGGGCCTGATACAGGTCGGTCATGGCGTTTTCTCCGTTGAGGCGGTTTCGGCGGGGATGCCGCGCAGGGTGGCAAGGGCGGTCGGACCCAGGCGCAGCACGGGCTGGCGCAGGTCGCGCAGGTCGATGGCGGTCAGATCGCGGGCGAGCAGGTTGCCCGACTGGTCCAGTGCCAGCAGACGCTCGATGGCGGACACTGGGTCGATGGCGGGCAGAAGCACGGTCTGGCCCCGGTCCAGCACAAGATCCCAGCGGCGGTCGCCTTGCCGGATCAAACCCCGGATGCGGGCCGACAAAGGCGCTGCGGCCTGCAAGATTTCCAGCGCCTCGGGCGCGGCGGCGGCAGCGCCCTCGCCGGCCACCAGCGGCAGATCGGGGCGGTCTTCGCGTGAGGCGAGCCCGGCGACCCGGTGCCCCGAGGCATCGACCAGCGCCAGACCCTTGTCCGTGCGCCAGACCAGCGCCGGGGTGCGCTCGGTGATCTGCACCACCAGCTCGCCGCCGTTGATCTTGACCTTCGCGCTTTCGACCGCATCCAGCGCCTCGGCACTGGCGCGGGCGGCGTCAAGGTCCAAAGTCCAGGATGACACCGGCAGCCGGATGCCCATCCGCGCGCGCACGGCATCCGCCAGTTCCGGCGCGGCGCCGGTGATGGAAATCAGCAAGACACGAAATTCCGGGCGGTCCTGAAAGGTCGTCTTCGCCGCATCCACCTGCGCCATCAGCCCCGCGCGGCGGGCATCGCTGGACAGATAAAGGCTGGCCGCCACCAGCAGCACCAGCGCGGGCAACCCCAGCCGGAACGTCACGCGGAACAAGGGCGTCAGCCACAACCGCTGCAAGCGATAGTGCAGCCGCGAGGGCGCGGGGTCACGGCGGCCTTGGGCGGCGCGGCCTAGCGATTGCATGAGGCATCCTTCACGATCCAGTCGCACAGTTCGGGAAAGCCGATGCCACAGAACGCCGCCTGTTCGGGCGCGAGCGAGGTCGGCGTCATGCCGGGCTGGGTGTTGGTCTCCAACAGGATCAGCCCTGCAAGCCCCCGCGCTTCATCCCAGCGGAAATCCGTGCGGCTCAGCCCCCGGCACCCCAGCGCCCGATGCGCCCGCAAGGCGTAGTCGAGGCAAGCCTTGGCGACATCGCTGGGAATATCCGCCGGGATCACATGGCGCGAGCCGCCAGTGGCATATTTCGCCTCGTAATCATACCAGCCCGAAGTGATGATATCCGTCACCGCCAGCGCCCGGTCGCCCATGACGGCCACCGTCAATTCGCGCCCCGGTGCATAGGTTTCCACCATCACGGTCGCAGGCATCGTCTCGGCCAGACGCGGCGCATTGGCGCCTTCGCGCACGATATAGACCCCGACCGAGGAGCCTTCGTTGTTCGGCTTCACCACATAGGGCGGCGGCAGGACA
>JANLQT010000140.1:0-2644 GCA_031368035.1 Rhodobacterales bacterium
CGGGCGGAAGCTGATGTGCGGAATGAGAAGATCAACTACAAGGTCCGCGAGCATTCCTTGGGCAAGGTGCCGGTGCTGCTGGCGATCGGGCAAAAGGAAGTCGCGGACCGGACGGTTTCGCTGCGGCGACTGGGCGACAACCGGTCCGAGGTGCTGGAACTGGCCACGGCAATCAGCGCCCTTGGGTTTGACGCGTTGCCGCCCTCGCATTGATCTGACGGGAAAACCGGGGGCATCCGAGCGGAATTCGCTGCCAAAACCATGTGGTTTTGGCAGGCTTTCGCAAGGCTCTTGATTTTCGCCAAGGCTTTGACATGATTTTACCCGTGACGACAGACTTTTAGGCCGCCTCTAGCCCAAGCGAAGGCCCGAGAAGAATGCGCACGACCCGGGGCAATCGTGCCCCGGGGGAAGGGTCAAGCAGGGAGAAGCGGCATGCCGACAGGCACCGTGAAATGGTTCAATTCCACCAAAGGCTACGGGTTCATCGCCCCCGATGACGGCGGCAAGGACGTGTTCGTGCATATCTCGGCGGTGGAGCGCGCCGGGTTGAAGGCTTTGAACGAAAACCAGAAGATCGGGTTCGAGCTTCTGGCGGGCCGCGACGGCAAGCAGTCGGCGGGCGAGTTGAAACTGCTTTAAGTCAAAGCGGCTTCAAGCTTCCGTCAGGCGGGCCTCGATCTCGGGGGTCCAGCCGAGTGACCAGGCGTCGCCGTCACGGATGACGGGACGCTTCATGACCGTGGGCTGGGCTGCGATCTGCGCCTCGGCTTCGCTTTCCCGCAGGAAGGCATTGAAACTGCGATAGGTGGTGGACTGCTTGTTCACCGCAACGTCGCCGAATTCCTGCACGATCCTGTCGATTTCCGCCTCGGTCAGGGGTTCGGCGCGGATGTCGCGCAACGTCGGCGCTTTGCCGGCCTTGGTCAGCGCCTTCATGGCAGCTTTTGTGCTGTCGCAGGTGGAAAGTCCGTAGACGATCATCGGGAAGCACCTTTTCGAAAGATCGGGATTGCCTCAGGCTTGGCCGAAGTAGCGCGCGACTGCAAGGCCGATGCTGGCCGAGGTCGCGGTCAAAGCGGTGCCCCAGGCCATGTCGAGCGCGGACATCACCGGGGTCCAGGCAGCCATCAGGGACAGGCTGGTCAGCTCGTAGGTCGCATAGGCGGCGAGGCCGAGGATCAGCGCCGGGACCAGGGCGGATTGGCCGGTCTTGAGCGCGGGCAGCGAGGCGAGGGCGATGATGGCGAGGGGGTAGCCGAGGTAGAAGATCGCGGCGGGAATCCAGCGCGGCGGCGTCGCAAGGATGGGGCCAAGCTGGGCGGTGAAGAACGGGCCGATGACGAAGCGGATCATGATCGCATCGAGGATCAGGAAGGGGATCAGGGTGGCGACGTAGAGGATCAGGAAGGGCATGGAGGCGTCCTTGATGGATTCGAGGTGGATACGGGCCGCGGGGAATATTGGATCAGAGGGTGCGCAACATGAAAAGTTGCACGCGTGCAACATTGGGTAAACGGTTGGAATTGCAGGATTTTCTATTTCTTGTTCAGAATCGGTTAACCATGATTTGGGGAGATTTCACACCGGGGGAAGTTGGCTTGTATGAGCCACAGTGATCACTTCGATGCAGCTCTCGGCGGCATTGATCCGGTAGTGGATGCGATAGGGCAGACCGGACACCGCAAAGGCGCGGGTAAGGCCGGGCGGCCAGATCGGGCCGAGTTCGGGATGATCGCCCAAAACCTCCACCGCATAGATGATCCGGTCCACCACCTTTTCGGCGGCGCGGATGTTGTGGAACGCGATATAGCTTTGGATTTCGTGCAGGCGTTGGCGGGCAAGGTCGGAAAGGACGACCTTCATTCCAGGCCGAATTCCTTGCGGACGGCGTCGAGGGTGGTGGATTGGCCGGCGTCCAGTTGCGCCTCGCCCTTGGCAAGCTCGGTCTTCAGCCAGGCGTCATAACCGGGCGCTGGCGGCCCGGCAGGGCTGGGCTGGTGCCACAGCGGGGTCGGGCTTTGGCGGGGTTTGGCGTTCATGGGGCAAGGATAGCGTGAAATTGACGGGGTGGGAAGTGGTGCGTGCGAGCACGCACCCTACCCGCACGAGGCGGATTTCCGGGCGCATCTGCGGTATGCTCTGGTGAACCCGGTGAAGCATGGCTTGGTGGAGCGGCCGGAGGATTGGCCGTATTCGTCGTTTCACCGCGATGCGGGGCGGTATCCGGATTTGGTGTTGTAGGTCGGGCGATAGCCCGACTCGGCGGGGCGCGGTGGGGAGGGAGAGTCGGGCTATCGCCCGGCCTACGGGGTGTTATCCGAGGCTACGGCTTGCTGCTAATTGTGACTGTCCGGAATGCGCGCGACAGCGCCCTTAAAGTGCCCTGCAATTTCTTGAAACAACGCATTGTCCTCGGAATCCAACTTGTCGCGCGCCTTCTGCTCGTGTTCGTAAGTTCCATGATCGATGTCAACTTCTCGGGAGATTATTGCGCGAAACAATCTTTCGAAATAATCGATCAAGCTTTCGTACATTGCATCACTTATAAAGATTTCACATTCGAAAAGTTTATCCCGAAATCCGAATAGTTTGCTTTTTGCATCCCGAATTTCTCGCTTGCTGACAAACTTTTGCAGCTCCT
>JANLQT010000233.1:0-1600 GCA_031368035.1 Rhodobacterales bacterium
CCCCACAACGCCTTCAGATCATACACCAGTTGCAGCGCCTCCAGCGGCGTCAGCGCATCCGGCAGCACCTCCGCCATTTTCGCCTCCAGCGCCGACCCTTTCACCGCCCGCGCCGCCACCACCGGCGCCGCCCGGAACAGCGGCAAGTCATCCACCCAGGCCTGGCGCGAGCCGCCCCCTTCCCGCTCCCCCTTCTCCAGCGCCTCCAAAACCACCTTCGCCCGCTCGATCACCGCCTCGGGCAACCCCGCCAGCCGCGCCACCTGCACGCCATAACTGCGATCCGCCGCGCCCTGCCGCACCTCATGCAGGAAGATCACCTCGCCTTCCCATTCCTTCACCGCCACCGTGGCGTTCGTCACCCCCGCCAGCTTCCCCCCCAGAGCGGTAAGTTCATGATAATGCGTGGCAAACAGCGCCCGGCACCGGTTCACCGCCGCC
Organism: Rhodobacterales bacterium; assembly: GCA_031368035.1. Lineage (GTDB taxonomy): Bacteria > Pseudomonadota > Alphaproteobacteria > Rhodobacterales > Rhodobacteraceae > Stagnihabitans. Next base: position 442 of record JANLQT010000233.1, read on the forward strand.
AGATTCTCCAGCACCGCCCAGGCAATCGACAGCCCGTCATAGGTCGCCGTCCCCCGCCCGATCTCGTCCAGAATGACCAAGGCCCGGTCATCCGCCTGGTTCAAGATCGCCGCCGTCTCGACCATTTCCACCATGAACGTCGACCGCCCCCGCGCCAGATCGTCCGAGGCGCCAACCCGGCTGAACACCTGACTGACCATCCCGATATGCGCCGCCCGCGCCGGCACAAAACTCCCCGCCTGCGCCAGCAAAGCCACAATCGCGTTCTGCCGCAGGAAGGTCGATTTCCCCCCCATGTTCGGCCCTGTAAGTAGCCAGATCGCCGGCACCGACCCTTCCGTCAACCGGCAGTCGTTCGCCACAAACCGCGCGCCCCCCGCCCGCCGCAGCGCCCGCTCCACCACGGGATGCCGCCCGCCTTCGATGACAAACGCCCGGCTGTCATCGACCAAAGGCTCCACCCAGCCCTCGTCCGCCGCCAGATCCGCCAGCCCCGCCGCCAGATCCATCTCGGCCAGCGCCCTTGCGGCCATGCCGATCCGCGCCGCCTGCTCCATCACCGCCGCCCGCAGCGTTTCAAACAACCGCCGCTCGATCTCCAGCGCCCGCCCGGCCGCGTTCAAAATCCGCGTTTCCAGCGTCGAAAGCTCCACCGTCGTGAAACGCACCTGCCCCGCCGTGGTCTGCCGGTGGATGAACCTCTGCGACAAGGGGGCCGCCAACATCCGCTCGGCGTGGGTCGAGGTCGTCTCGATGAAATACCCCAGCACATTGTTGTGCTTGATCTTCAGCCCCGGCACCCCGGCCTCGGCGACATACTCCGCCTGCATCCCCGCGATCACCCCGCGCCCCTCGTCGCGCAGCCGCCGCGCCTCGTCCAAAGCTTCATCAAACCCCGGCGCGATGAACCCGCCATCGCGCAGCAGCAACGGAGGCTCGGCCACCAAAGCCGTCTCTAGCAACGCCAAAAGCGGATCATGCCCCAACAAAGCGCCCCGCGCCTCGGCCAGCACATCCGGCCCCTCGCCCAGCAGCCCCGCCAGCCTCCAAGCCCCCTCCAGCCCCGCCCGCAACGCGCCCATAACGCGCGGCCCCCCCCGGTCCCGCGCCAGCCGGGACAGCGCCCCGGCCAAATGCCGCCCCAACCGCGCCGCGGGCC
>JANLQT010000172.1:0-2379 GCA_031368035.1 Rhodobacterales bacterium
AGTTCAAATATGCCCTCGACCTTGGCATGGCCTGGACCGGCGAATGGTATCCCTATGCCTTCTCGCCCTTCCTGCAATCATTCGGCGGCGACATCGTGGACCGGATGACCTGTCAGACCGCCAAAGGCGCGCTGAACGCGATGCGGCCAAAGCCTGGGACAAGTGGTGGCAGCCCCTGTTCACCGACGGCTATGCGCAGGCCAAGCAGGACGGCGCCGACCGCGACAACGGCTTTGCCGCCGGTCAACATGCCTTCTCGTGCAACGGCAACTGGGCAGGCCTGAACGCGCGGAAAGCCTTCCCCCGACACCGTCTTTCTGCCCGCGCCCGACATGGGTCACGGCCCGAAGATCGGCGCCGCCTCGTGGCAGTTCGGCGTGACGGCCAAGTCGGCCCATCCCGAAGGCGCCTCGAAGTTCATCGAGTTTGCAGTTCAGGACAAGTATCTGGCCGATTTCTCGAACGGCATCGGACTGATCCCGGCGACGCCCACCGCGGCGGCGATGACCGAGAACTACAAAGAAGGCGGCCCGATGGTGGTGTTCTTTGACTTGACCAAGGCCCAGGCGCTCGTCCGTCCGGTGACCCCGGGCTATATCGTGCAAGCCAAGGTGTTCGAAAAGGTCGCAGCCGACCTCGCCAACGGCGCGGACGTAACCGCAACGCTGGACGCGGCGGTGGACGAGATCAACGCCGACATTGCCAAGGACAACGGCGGCGCGCCGCACTGATCCGCTGCCCGGGGGGCCGCTCCCTCCCTCCGGGCCGGATCCTCTCGGGGGCGGACACCGCGCCGCCCCCCATCCTCCCCCCAGCGCTTTGCAAGAGGCCGCGATGGCATCGAAATTCACCGTCTCGAACCGGGCCGGATGGCTGATGGCAGTCGACGCCGCCGCACTGATCGCGCTGTTCATCATCCTGCCGTTCTTCGTCGCCATCAGCTTTTCCCTCACCGACCAGCGCCTCGTCTCGCCCAACCCGACCGAATTCACCGGCCTCGACAACTACCGCCAGCTTCTGGGCGTGGGCATCTTGCACCCGTTCAAGGACGACACCCGCGCGGTCAAGCTGGACGACAAAGGCCAGTCGCAATTCCCCGAGCTTCGCAAGATCCCCCGCAACAACCCCGATTCCCTGCAATTCACCGGCATGCGGGAACTGTTCAGCTTCGACTGGTCCGGCGGCAAGACCCATGCTCTCGCCCCCGATGTCGTCTTCCTGCGCGTCATCCTGTGCACCTTCATCTTCGTGATCGTGTTGGCCCTGCTGCAGGTCGGCCTCCCGCTGCTGATCAACCAGCGGCTTCGCGGCATCAACGTCTACCGCGCCATCCATTTCGTGCCCGTCGTGGTCTCGCTCCTGTGGAGCTTCGTCTGCGACCAGCAGAACGGCTGCCCCCAGCCGCCGCCCGCGGCGTCGCCATGGTTCCAATCCTACGGCATCTTCCCGCACATGACCGTGCGCGAGAATGTCGCCTTTGGCCTGACCATCGCCGGCGCCTCTAGAGCGGAAAAGGACGAAAGGTCGCCGAAGCCGCATGCATCCTGCAGATGAAGCATCTTCTCGACCGCCGCCCCAGCCAGTTGTCCGGCGGACAGCGCCAGCGCGTCGCCATCGGCCGCGCCATCGTCCGCAAGCCGCAAGTGTTCCGGTTCGACGAGCCGCTCTCGAACCTCGACGCCGCGCTTCGCATGGACATGCGCCGCGAAATCGCCAAGCTGCACCACCAACTTGGCGCTACGATGATCTATGTCACCCACGACCAGGTCGAGGCGATGACGCTCGCCGGCAAGATCGTGGTGCTGGAGGACGGCCTCGTCCAGCAGATTGGCCGCCCGTTGGACCTGTAACTCAACCCCGCCAACCTGTTCATCGCGGGCTTCGTCGGCGCCCCATCGATGAACTTCCCTGATGTCGAGGTGAAAGGAACGGCCCCAACGTGCTGGTCGGCAACGCCGACCTCGTAGCGGTCGAAATCAAGCCCAAGACCGGCAGTTACCGCGTCGGCGACAAGGCCAAACTGGGCCTGCGCCCGCAGGACCTGACCCCTGTCGATGCAAGGGGCATGCTGCACGGCCGCGCAGCCCTGACCGAACGCCTCGGCGCTGAAACCGTGGTCGAGGTGATCCTGCCAACCGGCAAGCCGCTGATTGCGGCGCTGGCCCGCGATGCGGTGTTTCCCGTGGGCGCCGAGATTGCCCTGACCTTCGATCCGGCACAGGCCCACCTGTTTCAAGCCGCCTGAAAGCGGTTTGAACAAGCCGGACCGCGCCCTTATGCTGGGGCTCGAATCCAGTTTGGGGGAATGACCGATGGCGGAATGGTGGCGCGGCGCTGTGACCTATCAGGTCTATCCCCGCTCGTTTCAGGACAGCAACG
>JANLQT010000181.1:0-1692 GCA_031368035.1 Rhodobacterales bacterium
CGTCCCCGCCTGTACCGTGAGATCAGTCTAGGCGATCAAGGTTAACATCGGGTTAAGCCCGATAGGTGTGAACAATCATCATCCCCAAATAATCCCACAGGGGGGGCCGGGGGGGGGGGCCGGGGTAGGGTCTGGGGGGAACGTGAAGTCCCCCCGGGGTTCCGGGCGCAGCGCGTCAGGACTTGGGCAACTCGCCCCGCCAGTTGTGCGCTTCCTTGAACCCCAGAACCTCGCGGATCTTCTGGTTCGACAGCAGGCTTTCGTTCTCGCCCACCGGCCGGGTCAGCTTTACCTTGGGGAAGAACGTCGCCAGCAGTTCGGCATTGGGCTGCGGCACCGAATTGGTGTCATTCACCGCATTGAACACCTGAAACCCCAGCCCGTCCTTCTGCAGGCACAGATCCACGATCTGCCCCAGATCCCGCGCGTCGATATAGCTGAAGGTGATCCTTCGGCGCGAGCCTGGATCCTTCGCAAACCCCGGAAACTTCGCGTAATCGCTAGGCTCCATCACGTTCCCGATCCGCAGCGCATAGATATCCGCCCCCGAGCGCCGCTGGAACGCCGCCGCCGTCACCTCGTTCACCTTCTTGGACATGCCATAGCTGTCCATCGGGTTGATCGGATAGTCCTCGTCCAGCGGCAGATAGAGGGGATCGGTCTGCCCGTCCGAGAAACACACCCCGTAGGTGGTCTCCGACGAGGCGATGATCACCTTGCGCACCCCCATCTTCACCGCCGCTTCCAGCACATTGTAGGTGCCCATCACGTTGACCCGGTAAGTCTCGACATCGGACGCCAGCATCAGCGCCGGAATGGCCGCGAAATGCACCACCGCGTCGAACACCCGCTGGCCCTTGCCGTCCTCCAGCTCATCCCCGCCCGCATAGCCCGACATCACCGAGAACATCTGCCCCGCGTCGGTGATATCCGCCACCAGATCCATCACCCCCGGCGCGCGCAGCGGCACCCGGTCCACATTCACCACCCGGTGCCCGGCGGCGGCCAGATACGCCACCACATGCCTGCCCGCTTTCCCCGATCCGCCCGTGAACAACACCCGCATCGCGATCCTCCCTGTTTTGCCGCCACCCTACGCCCCCCGGCGGTCCAGCACCACATCTTGCACCTCCCCCCGCCCCGGTGGTCTAATGCCCCCAACCAAAAGCGAGCAGCTCATGTCCCCCGACCTCCTTTCCGGCGCGGCCCAAGTCTACGACGCCTCTTCGATCGAGGTCCTTGAACCCCTGGAAGCCGTCCGCATGCGCCCCGGCATGTACATCGGCGGCATCGACGAGCGCGCCTTCCACCACCTCGCCGCCGAAATCCTCGACAACGCCATGGATGAGGCGGTGGCGGGCCACGCCACCCGCATCGAGGTGTCCCTGAACGCCGATGGCTCGCTGACCATCATTGACAACGGCCGCGGCATTCCGGTCGATCCGCACCCCAAGTTCCCGGGCAAATCCGCGCTGGAGGTGATCTTCTGCACCCTCCACTCCGGCGGCAAATTCAACGGCAAGGCGTATGAGACCTCCGGCGGCCTCAACGGCGTCGGCTCCTCGGTCGTGAACGCGCTGTCCGACCGGCTGGATGTCGAGGTCGCGCTGAACAAGGAGCTTTGGACCCAATCCTTCTCGCGCGGCAAACCGCTGGCCCCGATCCGCAAGGTCGGCCCGGTGCAGAACCGCC
>JANLQT010000220.1:0-1630 GCA_031368035.1 Rhodobacterales bacterium
GTCAGCTTCTTGGTGGCCTGTTCGATTTCGCCCATCGACACGCCCGCCAGTTCCCCGGCCCAAGTCAACACTTGCAGGCTTTCCACCGTCGTTTTGAGCGAGGCGGCCATGTCGGCTTGCGCGCCGATGGTGTCCAACCCCGACCGGATCATCGCCACACCGGCTGCCGCAGCGGCCGCCGTCACCGCGGCCAACGCGATTCCGGCTTTGCGGGCAAAGCTGCCAAGTCGCGCATTGGCCAGTTCCATTTCGGTGGAAAGGCGGCCGAAGCCACGCGCCCCGGCATCGCCCACGCCTTCCAACTCGGCACGCACTTGTCGTCCGCCGACCGCTGATAGGCGGACGCTGACCTTCTTTTCAGCCATGGTTCACTCCAATTTGTTCGTTCAGTTTGCGCACCATCACCGCCTCAATCTCGGGCAGCAGTTCGGCGGCGATCAGCGCGTCGATGCCCAGCGCCTGGGCCAATGCCAGAGCCGCGCTCATGTCCCAGCCCAGCACCGCGCCGGGGATCACCCGCAATTGACCACCAAGCCGACCGACCAGATCCCAGACCTGCCAGCCGTCCTGCGTGTTCGGGTGGTTCAGTCTTGCGGGGCAGTCCGGGCACGGCCCGGCGCAGGCGGCGCAATACCGTTCGCCCCCGCCGAAGGACCACTCGGCGAGGGCGCGGAGACGTTTTTTTCTGCGTCCAGGATCAGGCCTTTGGCGACATAGCCGGTCTGGAAGGCTTCAAAGACCGGCCAGATTTCCAGAAGGGCGTCGATGCCCTCCGGCGTCACGGGCACAATGTTGCCCTCGTCATCGCCCACGCCGTCCCATTCAAGAATTGCGCGGCGGGCGACGGCTTTCGCCATGGCCAGCGCAAGTTCTTCTGTCGTGGCGGTTTCCGGCAGGGCTTCGATGGCCATATCCGCTCTGGCGGAAACCATCAATGCGGTGGTCAGCGGGCCGACGAGAAGGCGAAGGCCGGGTACGAGGGTCAGCCATTGCGGCGTAGCGGTCAGGTTCAATCGGATCATGGTCAATAACTCGCGATGCTGTTGATGAGGATGGCGGTGCACATGCGGGCGGGGCTGGTGGCTTTGGCGGCCTGCCAGTCAAAGCTGGCCTGCACGCCTTGCGGCCCCGCGATTTCGATCCGGGGGATCGGCAGATAGACGGCATGGGCGGTGAAGGTGAAACTCGCGTTCGCCCCGAGGCTGTAGTTGAATTCCAACTCACAGGGCGTGCCATCAATGGCTTGGGTGACGAGAGTGCTGTCGGAGAACCGCACCTCGATGCGCCCGGTCAGTGCCGCCATGGTTGGGTCGGCGCCATCGATGCGACCATCGCCGCGAATGGTTTCGATGCGGTCGAGGTTGTTCGAATAGGTGATCTCTGCCGAAACCAAATTGCCCAATACCGTGCCGTTGCGTTTTACCGTGCCATTGAAATGGCCGAAGCGTTGGAGGCCCAGCGCGGCTGGCGTGCCCGCGGCAGTGACGGCGGCGATGGTTTCGCCTTGGGCCACCAGCTTGGCGGTTGCCGTCAGCAGACCCGATCGCTGCATCTGCCAGGACAACTGGTCGAGGACGCAGCCGGAATACATCGCGAAACGCGGCACCTCCGGCATCGCCGTTTCGATCGA
>JANLQT010000225.1:0-2136 GCA_031368035.1 Rhodobacterales bacterium
CTGGTGGCCGCGGCCGCCAAGACTGGGGCCGCCGTGGTGCTGGTCACGCATGATCCGGCGATCGCACAACACGCCAACCGCATCATCACCCTGAATTCAGGAGTTCTCGCATGATCCGTATTGGAAGCCTCCCGTTCAGCCGCGGCGTGGTCACCTGGTTGCTGCGCCGGTCCCTTTTGCGCGGTCCTTGGCGTGCGGGTTTAGAGGCTGTGACGGTCGCCTTCCCTGTCGCCATGCTGGCGGCAACCCTTTGGTATGTCGATACCGCCACGCAGGCGATGACGCCGAATGCCTTGGCCCGGCTGCAAGTTGAAATGCGCGCCGTCGCCAAGTCGCTGGATGCCGACATGACGGCGATCAGCGCACAATTGGCGCAATCCACGGACGTGGCGCTGGTCGAGCCCTTCGCGGCGGCAAAGGTGCTGGTTGGAACCGGTAATTCGGGGCTGGTGACCGCGCGCCTTTTCGCGGTCAGACCCGATTACATTGCAGCGCATCCATGGATCAAGACCGTCATGGGGTCGCTGGACAAGGGTGTTTTGCTTAGCCAGTCGGTGAAGGAAGCCCCCGATTTTGCCGCCGCAGAAACGGTCACGATCACGCTTCCCGGTGATGCACCCGACTTCAGCCTGACCCTGCCTGTTGGTGGCGTGGTGGATTTGCGTGATGCCACGACCTGGTTCTCGATCCCTTACGGCGAGGTTCAGGGTGACATCGTCACGGTTCCGCGCGCCATCGTCGTGGATTTCGCGACTTTCGAGACCAAGATATTGCCAACTCTGCGGGATTGGTCGAAACTTGGCGGCCTGCCGCCATTCGACCCCGGTTCGAATGAATTGCCTGCCGCCAATCTTGAAGCGCATGTCACCATCGATCATGCGTCTTATCCGCCTGACCCGGGACTTGCATCTATCTGGACGGGCCAGTTGCAAAAGACGCTCGGAAGGCTGTCAAATTCCTCGGTCATCATTGCGGACAACGCGGCCGAGTCCCTGGCGGAAAGCCAAATTGATGCAACCAATGCAAAAATGCTGTTCCTGCTGCTTGGGATACCCGGCGTTGTGGTTGCAGCGGCAATAGGGCTAACCGGCGCGTCAGCGCTGGTCGACTCCTACCGCCGAGAAGAGGCCTTGCTGCGGATGCGAGGGGCCAGCACAGGGCAGGTCGCAGGGCTGGCAATGCTTCAGGCGGCGGTGGCGGGGGTGGTTGGGTCGATTCTGGGGCTGCTCATCGCCGCTTTGGCCGTCAGCGCCGTAGTTGGCCATCCGGCCTGGCGAAATGTTCCTGCGGGCAATTTCGCGCTGTCGGCGTGTTTGGCCGTGGTGGCAGGCGCGCTAAGTTCCGGCCTGCGGCTGCTTCGCCTGTGGCGCGCCAGCCGGGGCAGCGATCTGGCCGAGCGGCAGTTGCTCAGCCGCGGCTGGACCCCTTTTTGGCGCTTGGCGTATCTGGATCTGGTCGCACTGGCGGTAGGTGCAGGTATCCTTGCGGTCAATGTGGCCGCAGGCGGGTTGAAAAGCAGCCCGATCGAAGGCATGGCCCTGATGCTATCCTTCTACATCCTGCTTGCGCCGGTCGCATTCTGGGTGGGTGGATCACTTCTTGCGGCGCGCCTCTTGTTAGTGGTGCTTGACAGATGGACACGGCCTGAACGGGCCCGGCCATTGGCGAACTGGACGGAAGCGTGTTTTCGCTGGCTTGGGCGCCGACCAGCCCATGCTGCGCGCGCCATGATCGCGGGCACGCTGGCCGTCGCCTTCGGGGCCGAGGTTCTGACCTTTTCAGCCACCTATCAGACGGCACGCGAGACCGACGCGATGGCCGCCCTTGGCTCTGATCTGCGGATAACGCCCGGCGATCCCCGTTTCGCGTTGCCCCCCTTGGGCGATCAGATCGCGGCGACAAGCCCGGTCCGTCTGGTTCCCACGCGCATCGACACCGACCGCAAGACGGTGATGGCGATTGATCCCGCAAGTTACGCAGCGGCTGCGACGATCCCGCCTCGGATGATCGAAGGTGCGGGCCTGTCCGACCTGATCGCAAACCCGAACGGCGTGATGATCAATGCCGAGATCGCCAAAGACTTCGAGTTGGGTATCGGAGACACGCTGGAACTGACGATCTTTCCTGACGATTTTG
>JANLQT010000265.1:0-3458 GCA_031368035.1 Rhodobacterales bacterium
GAGATGACCATGCAGCAACGACGCCTCGGCCCAAGCGGCCCCATGATTTCCGCCATCGGCCTTGGCTGCATGAGCTTTGGCGGCATTTTCGGCGCGACCACGAAACCGGAAAGTTTCGCCTGCCTAGATGCCGCGCTGGACGCCGGGATCACCTTTTACGACACAGCCAACAACTATGGCAAGGGTATTTCCGAAACCGTGCTGGGCGAATGGCTGGCCAGCCGCAAACCCGACGTGGTGCTGGCGACGAAAGCCGGGGTCGCCACCACGCCCACCCGGCATATCTGCGCGCCGAACTGACCGCCTCTCTGAAGCGCCTTGGCCGCGAAAGCGTGGAGCTGTTCTACATCCACCGGCGCGAGGCGACCCGGCCGATTGAAGAGGTCGTGGGCACGCTGAAAGACCTGATCGCCGAAGGGCTGATCGGCGGCTATGGCCTGTCAGAGATCGCGCCGGGCACCTTGCGCCGCGCCCATGCGGTGCATCCCTGCGCCGCCGTGCAGAACGAATATTCGCTGTGGACGCGCCTGCCGGACCTGGGCCTGGTGCAGACCTGCGCCGAACTGGGCACCACGCTCGTCGCGTTCTCTCCCCTTGCGCGGGGCGTTCTGGGGCGCGTACCGTTCCGGCCCGAAACCCTGCCGAAAGGCGATTTCCGCCTGAACATTCCGCGCTTTCACGAACCGGACTGGTCGCTGAACCTGACCCGGATCGAAGCGTTTCGCGCCTTTGCCGCCTGCCTGAACCTGACGCCCCCGGCGCTGGCGCTCGCCTGGCTGCTGGATCAGGGGCCCCATATCGTGCCGATCCCCGGCACGCGCACGGCGGACCATCTGAACGACTGGGCAACGGCAGACCAGATCCGCTTTACCCCCGAAATGCGGGCGGCACTGGCACAGGTGCTGCCGGTCGGCTGGGCGCATGGCGACCGTTACGGCAATGACGGTGCCGCCCAGGTCGAGCGCTATTGCTGACGCAAGCCGGATGGGACGGGGACGCAAATCTCCCACCCGGCTTGCACAGGATCAGATCGGTGCGCGGGCCTGCCCGGTTCGGGACCCAAAGCTTACCCGAACCGGTTGGGCCGGCGGCCTGGCTTCAGGCGATGGCTTCGGCCAGTTCCCCGACGTCGGCCACAGCCGCCACTTCGGGCGCCGGACGCTGCGGAAACGGGATCGGCCTGACCTTTTCGCGGCGCAGGTTGGAATAGTCCGCCGGCATGTGGATCACCCCGTAAAGCCGGCCGTCCTCGTCGTTGCGATAGGTCTCGCCGATGCGCGTGCAGTCATAGCCAAGCCCGCGCAGAAGGCGCATCAGATGCATCGACGACAGGCAGATCATCTCTTCGGCCCCGGCCTCGCGCGCCATATCGACCAGCCCGTCCGTCAGCATGGACAGACACTCGGACCGCTCGGCCTGGGTGGTCACCGACGAAGACACCACCAGCCGCGTACATTCCCAGACCTTCGGGCTGGCGATCTCGACGCTCATCACGCTGGGGGGGATGTATTTCAGCTTGCCGACATGGGCATCCCGCAGCATGTAGGTATGCTCGCCCCAGACCGAGGTGGTGGCCATGGCGCGGGCGCCGCCCACGACTTTGCCGTCCTTCAACACCAGCGAATAATGCGCCAGCGGCGTGTCGTACTGGTCCATTTCCACCTCGTGATTGTGCGGAATGTCCCAGCCGAGTTCATCGACGAACACCTGCTTGCGCAGGGCCAGAAACTCATAGAATGCCCGTCCGTGGCTATGGAAGGACGAAAAGTCAAAACAAATATTTTCCATCAGGGTCCCCTCAAAGTGGCAGCTTTGGACCCTCAGGTTATTATGCTTAAAGTTGCAATGCTTCCTGATTTTTGCCACAAAGTAGAAAATCTTCTACATTCAGGCAGGATTGTTCGCCTATAGGATGCGTCTTGAGGCTGCCAGACTGGCCGCCTGCGACAAGGTCTTGGCGCCCAGCTTCCTTTTGGCATTGTTCAGCCGGGCCTTGACCGCGCTTTCGGATATGCCCAGCTCTGCCGCGACTTGCTTTAGCCGCAAGCCGCCCGCCTGCATCCGCAGAGCTTCGATTTCGGCCGCGGTCAGGCCGGGATCGTTGTCGTTGTCCGCGTGCAGGCCCTGCATGATTCGCTGCAACGCCGCCAGATCGCCGGCGTCGAAGTTGCGGTCGTCCCGGTAGAACAACCCATAACTGCGCCGCCCCCGGTCTGCGCCGGTCATGATCGACACCACCGCCCCGTGACTTAGCCCGAAGATCGCGGCATGGGCGCGGATGCGGTGCGGGTCGGGGTCGGCGATATCCGAAAGCCGCGCGACGCCGGTGTTGCCATAGACCCAGCGCATCGCCGGGTCATGCACCACCAGCCCATGCGTCGTGTAAAACTCGACCCAGTTTTCAGGCAGGCAGTTAAGCTCTTCCTCGGGGAAGGAAAAACCAACCCGCAAGGCGACGTAGAACCCGGCAGGGGCAATCTCGAAGATCTGAGCTTTCATCATTTGCAACGCGGACATACTAAAGTCTGTTGCCGAATGCAGGCCATGGCACTAGCCTCTTCATTGTTCATGTTTCCCGTTCGAGTGTATTTCATAAGCAACTTGCATCCACTGGATGAGCAATGGCAACCCCCGACCCGAGAATTGACGCCGTTTCGCAGGCCCTGACGGCGCTGGATGCCCTGTGTGACCGCGGCTTTGCCCTGGCCGTGCACATCCGGCTCATTCGTCCGACACTTTTGTATCAGACCTATTCGCAGGCCTGGGCCGAACACTATTCGATGAAGGGTTACATGCTGACCGACCCGGTGGTGCGCTGGGGGCTGGAGCAGAACGGCGCCGTCAAATGGTCTGATCTTAGCGCTCAAGACACCGCGGGGGTGTTTCCCGACGCGGTGAAATTCGGGCTGACCAACGGCTGGACTTATTCGACCGGCCCCGCCTCGTCGCGCACCATTTCGGGCGCCACGAAATCGGGGGCCGATTTCACCGACGACGAACGGACCAGGATCATGGCGCTGGTTGATGCGATCCATGTGGCGACCGAAGGGTTCGAACATTTCCCCGCTGCGGTGCAGGAGGCGCTGAAGGGCCTGGGGCATCGGGGGTGATTGGAGCGTCATCTGGGGTGCGCCGCGAAGCTGGAACCGCTAGAATCGCGACCCGGCAGAAGCAGCGAATATCTTCTGGGACGTGTCCGAAAACGGGGGAAAACTCGGCAATCGTGATGGTTCTTTTTTCAGCAGGAGGAAACTTTGCCCGTCCCAGATATCCGTATTTTCGACATCGGCGTGGATTTCGCCCAATACCTTGACCGTGTCAGCCCCGAAGGACGCATCGTCGCCAAATACGGCGCGATGGGCGGGGCCGCCCATTTCGGCCCCTATGTGTACAAGACACCCGGTGCCTGGTTCTTCCGGCTCACCATCGATTACGGTCCTGCCGACACCGAAGCCATC
>JANLQT010000288.1:0-4442 GCA_031368035.1 Rhodobacterales bacterium
CCCTCGAAGTTGCGGTTGGACGTCGCCGCACAGCGCTCGCCCGGGGCCAACTGGTCCGGGTTCATCGCCAGACACATCGAGCACCCGGCCAGACGCCATTCGAACCCGGCGTCGATGAAGATCTGCGCCAGACCCTCTTCCTCGGCCTGCAACCGCACCAGGCCCGAGCCCGGCACCACCATCGCCCGCAGCCCGTCCTTCTTCTTCTTGCCCTTCAGGATCGCCGCCGCCGCCCGCAGATCCTCGATCCTTCCATTGGTGCAGGACCCGATGAACACCGTGTCGATCTTGATGTCCGACAGCTTCATGCCCGGCGTCAGGCCCATGTAGTCCAGCGAACGCTGCACGGCTTCCACCTTGCCGCCGGTGAAATCAGACGGCGACGGCACCACCCCGGTGATCGGCAGCACATCCTCCGGCGAGGTGCCCCAGGTCACGACCGGGGCGATATCCTCGCCTTTCAGCGTGATCACCTTGTCCCACTGCGCGCCTTCGTCGGTGAACAGCGTCTTCCAATAGGCCAAAGCCGCCTCCCACGCCGCACCCTTCGGCGCATGCGGACGGCCCATGCAATAGGCGAAGGTCTTTTCATCCGGCGCGATCAGCCCAGCGCGGGCGCCGCCCTCGATGGCCATGTTGCAGACCGTCATGCGGCCTTCCATCGACAGATCGCGGATCGCCTGACCGCAATATTCGATGACATAGCCGGTGCCGCCAGCCGTGCCAGTGGCACCGATGACCGACAAGGTGATGTCCTTGGCAGTCACGCCCGGGCGCAGGTGGCCGGTGATCTCGACCTTGAAATTCTTCGCCTTGCGCTGGATCAGGGTTTGCGTGGCCAACACATGTTCCACCTCGGATGTGCCGATGCCATGCGCCAGCGACCCGAACGCTCCGTGCGTTGCGGTGTGCGAATCGCCGCAGACCACCGTCATGCCGGGCAGGGTCCAGCCTTGCTCGGGGCCGACAATGTGGACGATGCCTTGCCGGACGTCCGACACCGGATAATAGTGGATGCCGAAATCCTTGGCGTTCTTGTCCAAGGCTTCAACCTGGATGCGGCTGTCCTCGGTCATCGTCGCCGCATTGGCGCGGTCCAGCGTGGTCGGCACGTTATGATCCGGCACCGCGATGGTCTTTTCCGGGGCGCGGACGCGGCGCCCGGTCATCCGCAGCCCTTCAAAGGCTTGCGGCGATGTCACTTCGTGGACGAGGTGGCGGTCGATATACAGCAAACAGGTGCCGTCTTCGGCTTGGTCAACCAGATGGTCGTCCCAGATCTTGTCATACAGTGTGCGAGCGGTCATGGCTCTCTCTTGTCAGCGATGGGTTTGAAAAGGGCAAAGCGGGCGCGAAAGCGCCGAGCGCGTCAGCGGCGCGCGAGCACGGACCGCGTGTCGCGGGTGAAGCGCCAGGGCAGGCGCGCGTGATCGGCCATGTCGAAGAAGCGGTACATCGGCACACATATACCCGCATATACCCGGCCGGACAAGCACGGCCTTGCACTGTTGCTTGGGTCGGGCCAGCCTTTGGCACTTGCTCCCCGCAAAGGAATCGCCGCCATGCTTGTCGTTGATCTGAACGTGACCCTGATGGACCTGTCCTATCCGGTGACGCGCAAACTGACCGTGCCGGAACAGATCCGCCTCACCGACCTGCATCTGCTGCTGCAAGCTGCCATGGGATGGGAAAACGAGCACCTGTATGACTTCACCTGCGGCAGCCGGCGCAGCATGCATCGCTGGGCCGTTTCTGATTCGGACTGGGCCAGTGAATTTGACCACAAGCTGAAAACCGGAACCCTTGCCGATATTCTGGCGGTGATGGGCAAGCAGAAAAGCTTCACTTACACCTATGACATGGGCGACAGTTGGGAACATGAGTTGCGCCCCTCGGCCCCGCGGGCAGCAGAGGCGGGCTTTGCGCTGCTAGAGGCAGTCGGCACCTGTCCGCCCGAGGATTCAGGCGGTGCGCCGGGCTTCAGCTACATGCTGGAATGTCTGGACGATCCGGCGCATGAAAACCATGAGGAATATCTGGAATGGATGGGCGACGAGCCGTTTGACCGCAACGCCGATCTGGCGGTGCTGGCCGAACGCGTAGCCTTTGCCGCCCGGAAACTGGCCAAACGCTACAAGTCTTAGGGTCCGCGGCTTGCATCTTGCCGCTGACGGCGCTAATCGCGCGGACCCTTGACGTTGAGTTGAAGGCGCGCCGATGCTAGATTCGGCGAAGGCCCTCGTGCCGGGGCCAATACCGGCGCGCTTTTGGAGGACGATGTCCTGTCACATTCAGACCCTTCGACCGGGCTTCCGGTCGGACCCCGGGCGGAACGCATTAGTTCCCCCGCAGACTATACAGCCGAACAGGTGCTCGAGGCGGTTCTGGCCTCGGTGGACGACGACAAGGCCGAAGAGGTCGTGCAGATCGACCTGCGCGGCCGGTCGAACATGGCCGATTACATGGTGATCTGCTCGGGCCGCTCGTCTCGTCAGGTGGCCTCCATCGCCGACAAGCTGGTGGACCGGCTGAAAGAGCAGTTCAAGCTGCTGGCCAAGATCGAAGGCAAGGAAACCGGCGACTGGGTTCTGATTGATACAGGCGATGTGATCGTCCACGTGTTCCGCCCCGAAGTGCGCGATTTCTACCAGCTGGAAAAGATGTGGGTGCCGTCGGGCACGCATCTGGCCGCCATAGTCTGATGATTCGGGCGACATGAAGATTCACCTGTGCGCCGTGGGTCGGCTGCGTGCCGGCCCCGAGCGCGCGCTGGTGGATGATTACCTGGACCGGCTGGGCAAGACCGGCCGCGCCTTGGGCCTTGGTCCGGCCGTGGAGCACGAGGTCGAAGACAAGAAAAACCTCGGCATGAAGGCGGAAGGCGAGTTGTTGTCTCGCGTCATCCCCGCAGGCGCGGCATTGGTGGTGCTGGACGAGCGCGGGCGGATGCTGAGCAGCCCCGAGTTTGCTGCGACCCTTGCGGGTTGGCGCGATACGGGCCGGCAGGACGCGGCCTTCGTGATCGGCGGCGCGGACGGGATTGACCCTGCCCTGCGCGCGAAGGCCGATCTGGCGATCAGTTTCGGCGCGATGGTCTGGCCGCATATGCTGGTGCGGGTAATGCTGGCGGAGCAATTGTACCGCGCGGCGACGATTTTGGCCGGCCTGCCCTATCACCGGGCGTGACCCAAATTTCTTCAAAGAAATTTGCAAATCTTTTCGAAAAGATTTGGGCACCAACCCGCAGCGTTGCCCGCATCCCTTCGACCGGGTAAGACCGGTGCAACTTCTTGAAGGGGCCCGAAATGACCGCACCGAAACCCGTCGTGCTTTGCATCCTCGATGGCTGGGGCATCGGCAAGATCCCCAAGTATTCCGCCCCCGCCAACGCCGACGTCCCCAACTTCAACCGCCTCTGGGCCACCTGCCCGCACGCCACCTTGACCACCTTCGGCCCCGATGTCGGCCTGCCGACCGGCCAGATGGGCAATTCCGAGGTGGGCCACACCAACATCGGCGCGGGCCGCGTCGTTGCGATGGACCTTGGCGCCATTGACCTCGCCGTCGAGGACGGGACTTTCGCCGCCAATGACGCGCTGCTGGCCTTCGTCGGCAAGCTCAAGGCCTCCAAAGGCACCGCGCATCTGATGGGCGTGGTGTCAGATGGTGGCGTGCACGGCCACCTCAACCATGTCCTCGCCGCCGCCCGCGCCATCACCGGGCACGGCGTGCCGGTTGCCCTGCATGCGATCACCGATGGCCGCGACGTCGCCCCCAATTCCGCGGCAGAGTTCGTGGACCATCTGATGATCTCGCTGCCCGCCGGGGCCAAGGTCGCCACCGTGATCGGCCGCTATTGGGCGATGGACCGCGACACCCGCTGGGAACGCGTCGCCCGTGCCTATGAGGCGATGGCGCATGCCATGGGCGAGGTTGCGGCAACGCCGCAAGCCGCCGTGGCCGCGTCCTATGCCAAGACCGAAATGGACGAATTCATCGCCCCCACTGTCATCGGCGACTACAAGGGCGCCAGGGACGGCGACGGGTTCTTCTGCCTCAACTTCCGGTCCGACCGCGCGCGGGAAATCCTGGCCGCGCTGGCGGACCCGGCCTTCGCGGGCTTTGAAACCGGCAAGCGCCCGGTCTGGGCGGCGCTGCTGGGCATGGTGGAATATTCCGACACCCACAACACCTACATGCAGTCCGCCTTCCCCAAGCGCCACCTCGTCAACACCGTCGGCGAATGGGTCGCGGACCACGGCAAGACCCAGTTCCGCCTGGCCGAGACCGAGAAATACCCCCATGTCACCTTCTTCCTGAACGGTGGCCGCGAAGTGCCCTTCCCCGGCGAAGACCGCTTCATGCCGAAATCGCCGAAAGTGGCGACCTATGATCTGCAACCCGAAATGTCCTCGGTCGAGGTGACGGATCATTTCGTCGCC
>JANLQT010000338.1:0-5008 GCA_031368035.1 Rhodobacterales bacterium
TGAAGATGTGATCGCCCTCGGGGATAGCCCCGCCCGACTGCACCTTGAACCGCTGATCGGCCACGTAGTTGTAGCCATAGGTCAGCTTGCCATCCTGAACATAGAAGACGAAGCCGCCGTCGTTGCCGCCCATCGAGAACAGAACACCTTCCGCGCCGCCCTTCGGCACATTGGCATGCACCGACACCGAATGCGCGACGTTGATCAGGCGCGGCGCAGCACTGGAGGGCACCGACTGCGTTCCGGGATAATAGACATACTTCGTTCGATTGACCGCGATCTGCGGCCGCTCTTCGCCGAAGCGCGCGGTTGTCCGGCTGTCGATCGGCAGGACATCGTACTTGCCCGCCTCGACATACCACATGCCGATCATGGCGATCAGCCGGGCGCGCTCTTTCACCGCCAGGTTGTTCGTCTCCGCGAAGTCGTTGTTAAGGTTGTAAAGCTCCCACCCTTCGGCATCCAGTTTCGTCAACCCGTCATAGGTGATCGGATCGCCGAACTTGTCCGCGGCCTCGGTGAAGGAAATCCCCGGCCACGGACACACCGCGCGCCAGCCATCGTGGTACAGCGACCGATGGCCGAACATCTCGAAATACTGGGTGACATGCAAGGCCTCGGCCTTGGTGTCCTCAAACGACGATTTCAGGCTGAAGCCCTGAATCGGCGATTGAGTGACCCCGCGAATGGCCTGCGGCGGCTCGATGCCAGCCGCGTCCAGCACGGTCGGCAGCATGTCGATGGCATGGCAGAATTGCGGACGGATGGCACCCTTGGCCTTGATGCCCTTGGGCCACGACACGATGAACGGATCGGCCGTACCGCCACGATAGGTTTCGCGTTTCCAGCGCCGGAACGGCGTGTTGCCGGCATGGGTCCAGCCCCAGGGATAATGGTTGAAGTACTTCGGTCCGCCGATATCGTCGATGGCGGCCAGATTTTGCGCGAGATTTTCGGGCACGTTGTTGAAGAACTTGCCTTCGTTGACCGAACCGCTCGGTCCGCCTTCCGGACTGGCGCCGTTGTCCGAGATCACCATGATCAAGGCGTTTTCATACTCACCCAATTCCTTGAGGAAGGCGATCAACTCGCCGATGTAATGATCGGTGTGCTCAAGGAACCCGGCGAACACTTCCATCATCCGCGCATAAAGCCGCCGCTCATCGGCGGGAAGCGTGCCCCAATCCTGCACGTCCGGATCGTGCCGCGACAGTTCCGTGTTGGCCGGGATGATCCCCATCGCCTTTTGCTTCTTGAAGGCTTTCGCCCGGTAGGCGTCCCAGCCACCGTCGAACTTGCCCTTGTATTTGTCGGCCCATTCCTTCGGCACATAATGCGGTGCGTGGGCAGCCCCAGAGCAAAAGTACATGAAGAACGGCTTGTTCGGCGCGACCTGCTTGGAATCCGCGATCATCGCCTTGGCCTTTTCGACCAGATCGGGCGTCAGGTGATACCCCTCTTCAGGGGTCTTTTCCGGCTCGACCTGGTGGTTGTCGCTGACCAGTTCGGGATAATATTGGTGGGTATCGCCGCCCAAAAAGCCGTAGAACCGTTCAAACCCGCGCCCAAGCGGCCAGCGGTCATAGGGACCGGCTGCCGACGTCGCCTCGGTCGGCGTCAGGTGCCACCTCCCGATCGCATAGGTGTTGTAGCCGTTCTGCAGCAGGATTTCGGACAGGAAGCCGTTTTCGAACGGGATGTAACCGTTGGAGCCGGGAAACCCCATCGAGCCTTCGGTGATGCAGGCCATGGCGTTGGAATGGTGGTTGCGCCCGGTCAGCATGCACGAGCGCGAGGGAGAGCACAGCGCCGTCGTGTGCATGTTGTTTTAGCGCAGGCCACCGGCGGCCAAAGCGTCCAGGTTGGGCGTGCTGATCGGACTGCCATAGCAGCCCAGATGCCCGAAGCCGGTATCGTCCAGAACGATATACAGGACGTTGGGCGCACCGTCCTTCGCGCGATTGGGTTGGGGCCACGCCGGTTTGGAGACATCGGCGGTTCGCCCGGCAACGCCGCTGAAAGCGGTTCCGGGTTTGTATTCCTTCAGTGCCATGGTTGAGCCTCGCTTTATGCTTCGAAACACCCTCCGGCGCTGTCGGTTAGCGCAGGTAACCACAAGCGGCCCGGAGCGGAAAACATCTAATTCTGAAGCATGATCAAGGTCGGCAGGAAACCTCAGTGGTCTGGGGGCATGGCCTGATCAGGCCCGCCGCAGCGGCGAAAATGCCGCGTGGGATTTCCTAACGCTTGGTAAATTTGGAATCACAAGCCTTTGATTCCATTGGCCCCAAAAAAGTGTCCACGCGTGGACACTTTTTGCGGACCGGCGATTACCGCCCCTTCCACACCCAGCCGCCGCCCAGAACCCGGCTGCTGCCGACCTCGTAAAACACGCAAGCCTGCCCCGGCGCGACCCCATCCTCGGGGTCCAGCAATTCCACCTCGGCCACGCCTCCGGGCAAGGGCCGCAAGATCGCCGCGCGCGGCGGCCGGGTGGAGCGCACCTTCACCTCCAGATGCCACTCGGCGCGCGAATCCAATGCCTGATCCCCCAGCCAGTTGATCTCTTTCACCGGAATGATCCGCGTCGCCAGCGCCGCCTTCGGCCCCACCACGACCCGCCTTGTCGCCGGTTCCAGCCGCAGCACATAGATCGGCTCCTCCAGCCCGCCGATCCCCAACCCCTTCCGCTGCCCGACCGTGTAATGGATGACCCCCTCGTGCCGGCCCAGCACGGTCCCGGCCTGATCCACGATCTCGCCCGGATCCGCAGCCCCCGGCCGCAGCTTTTCAATCACCGCCGCATAATTCCCGTTCGGCACGAAACAGATGTCCTGACTGTCCGGCTTGTCCGCCACCGGCAGGCCATACTTCGCCGCCAGCGCCCGGGTTTCCGCTTTCGATGCCAGATGCCCCAAGGGAAAGCGCAGGAACTCCAGTTGCTCCGGCGTGGTCGAAAACAGGAAGTAGCTTTGATCCCGGATCGCATCCACCGCCCGGTGCAACTCCGGCCCCGCGCCCAGCTTGCGTTGAATATAATGCCCCGTCGCCATGCAATCGGCATTCAGATCCCGCGCCGTCGCCAGCAGATCCTTGAACTTCACCCGCTCATTGCAGCGGATACACGGCACCGGCGTCGCGCCCGCCAGATAGGCGTCCGCGAAATCCTCGATCACCGCCTCGCGGAAGGTGTTCTCGTAATCCAGCACGTAATGCGGAAACCCCATGGTTTCCGCGACCCGCCGCGCGTCGTGGATATCAAGCCCCGCACAACACGCGCCCTTCTTGGCCAAAGCCGCGCCGTGGTCGTAAAGTTGCAAGGTGACGCCGACGACATCATAGCCTTCCTCGGCCAGCATCGCCGCCACCACCGACGAATCAACCCCGCCCGACATGGCGACCACAACCCGCGTGTCGGCGGGGGCCTTGGCAAAGCCCAGCGAGTTTAACGGCATATCGCGCATGAAATCCCCAATCTCGCTGCGGAATATAGGAAAATGCCACCTAGTCTCAAGCCCAAGCTTCACGCCTCTTTAAGCAAGCCCACTCATTCTGCCCCGAAGAAGAGGGCTTACCGATGTATCTCAAGCGTGTAGACGGGCCGCGACAGGTCACTTTGCCGGATGGCACCCTGCTTTCGCGCGCCGATCTTCCCCCCGCCGACACAAGGCGCTGGGTCGCCAGCCGCAAGGCCGTGGTGGTCCGGGCAGTGATTCACGGACTTATCACCGAAAAAGAGGCGCTGGAGCGTTACGCTTTGTCCGAGGAAGAATTCGCCCTGTGGCGCAGCGCGGTGGAGACGCATGGCGAAAAAGCCCTGCGCGTCACCGCCATCCAGAAATATAGACAACTTTAGATTGTTTTCGCACTTCGTTCTTCTACGGTAACCTGTAGTTAACCATTGATCCGCCAATGTCGTTAACGAAGATGGACCCGGAACGGAGCTTTGGGCAATGCGCATTCTCTTGGTGGAAGACGACCCGACGACCTCTCGCAGCATCGAATTGATGCTTACACATGCCAACTTGAACGTCTATTGCACCGATCTGGGCGAAGACGGCATCGATCTGGCCAAGCTTTACGATTACGACCTGATCCTGCTGGACCTGAACCTGCCGGACATGTCGGGGCACGAGGTGCTGCGCCAGCTGCGCCTCGCCCGGGTAGAAACGCCGATCCTGATCCTGTCGGGGTCCGACGATACCGAAAACAAGATCAAGGGCTTCGGCTTCGGCGCGGATGATTATCTGACCAAACCGTTCCACCGCGAGGAACTGGTGGCGCGCATCCATGCGATCATCCGCCGGTCCAAAGGCCATGCGCAATCGGTGATCAAGACCGGGCAGATCACCGTGAACCTCGATGCCAAGACCGTCGAGGCAGAGATGGGCTCGGTCCACCTGACCGGCAAGGAATACCAGATGCTGGAACTGCTGTCCTTGCGCAAAGGAACGACGCTGACCAAAGAGATGTTCCTCAACCATCTTTACGGCGGCATGGACGAGCCGGAGTTGAAGATCATCGACGTCTTCATCTGCAAGTTGCGCAAGAAACTGGCCGAAGCGACGGGCGGGCAGAACTATATCGAAACCGTCTGGGGCCGCGGCTATGTGCTGCGCGACCCGGTGGCAGAAGTTGCCCCAGCCCGCATCGCCGCCAGCGCCTGAAACGGGACACCTGATCTGGACCTGACGCGCGGCTCCGCTTAACCTTGTTGCAAAGCTTGGGGGGCGGGGATGAGCGGCGAGACTGAAATGGATCAGTTGACGGAAAGTCAGGCGCAGGCGGAACTCATCCGCCTCGCCGCAATGCTGGACGCGGCCAACACCGCTTACCACACGCTGAATGCGCCCGAGATCAGCGATGCCGACTACGACGCGATGAAGCGTCGAAACCAGGCAATCGAGGCGCGGTATCCGAACCTGAAGCGGGCGGACAGCCCGTCGGAAAAAGTGGGGGCCGAATTGGCCTCTGGCTTTGGCAAGGTGCCGCACCGGGTGCCGATGCT
>JANLQT010000341.1:0-7157 GCA_031368035.1 Rhodobacterales bacterium
TTCGGCCGCGAGGGCGGCTGGGAAGGCCTGCTCGCCTACCTCCGCCCCACCGCCAAACCCCGCCCTCTTCCGCAACAAAAGGCCATCGCAGAGCCTGAATCCCCCCTGATCGAAGGCCTCGACCGCACCGCCAAACTGTTCATCGGCGGCAAACAAGCCCGCCCCGACGGCGGCTATTCCCGCGCGGTGTTCTCTCCCCGCGGCAAGCTGCTGGGCCAGGTCGGCACCGGCAACCGCAAGGACATCCGCAACGCGGTCGAGGCCGCCCATGCCGCCAAGGGCTGGGGCCGCACCACCGGCCACAACCGCGCGCAAATCCTCTACTACATCGGCGAGAACCTCTCCGCCCGCGCCGCCGAATTCAGCCAGCGCCTCCGCGATCTCACCGGCAAACCCGGCGAGGCCGAGGTGGAAGCCTCCATCCGCCGCCTGTTCACCTATGCCGCCTGGGCCGACAAGTATGACGGTTCCGTCAAATCCGTCCCGATGCGCGCCGTCGCCCTTGCCATGAACGAACCCATCGGCGTCATCGGCGCCCTTTGCCCGGATGAGGCACCGCTGCTCGGATTCGTCTCTGTGATGGCGCCACTCATCGCCATGGGCAACACCTGCGTCCTCGTCCCGTCCGAGCCCGCCCCCCTCGCCGCCACCGACTTCACCCAGGTGCTGGAAACCTCAGACCTGCCCGCAGGCGTCGTCAACATCGTGACCGGCAACCATGCCGAACTGGCCAAAACCCTCGCCGGCCACCTTGATGTGAACGCCATGTGGACCTTCTCCTCCACCCCGCTCTCCGCCCAAATCGAAAAGGACTCCGCCGGCAATCTCAAGCGCACCTGGGTCAACCACGCCCGCGCCCGCGACTGGCTGGGCACCGAAGGCGAAGGCCGCGCCTTCCTGCGCGCCGCGACCGAGGTCAAGACGATCTGGGTGCCCTACGGCGAAGGCTGACCCTATTCCCCCGCGCGCGAGATGCCGCCGCCAAGACGACCGCAACAACACAGGTTGTTGTGCGCGCTCCGCGAAGCCCCCACCCTGTCGGATCACTCGATCCCACAGGAGGCTCTCATGCCCTATGTCGATGTCTATGTGCTCCCCGTCCTGAAATCGCGCGAGGTGGATTATCTGGACTGGGCCCGCCTTGCCCAGCAGGTCTGGATGGAAATGGGCGCGCTGTCCTATGTGGAAAGCCGCGCCGATGACGTGCCCCATGGCACGCTGACCTCGTTCCCCCGCGCCGTGCACCTGACCGAGGATGAGATCGTCTATGTCTCGGTCGCGACCTACACCGATCGGGCTTCGCGCGATGCGGTCAACGCCAAGGTCATGGCCGACCCAAGGCTGGAGGGCGCCTTTGCCGACAGCCCGGCCGACATGAAACGGATGATTTTCGGCGGGTTCGAGGTGAAAGTCGGGCCGGCAGAACCGGCCTAACCCGCCCCGCCGTACCGCGCGGCAATCCGCTCTGCCACCAGCGCCTGCAACCGCCACAGATAGCGGTCATGGATGCCGCGCTGCTCCAGATGCGCGACGGTGGAATGCAGATATTCCGCCATCGACCCCCGCTCGCCCGCCGCCGTGGCCAAAGCCTCGACCACCTGATCCTCGGTCAGGCCCGGCAGATAGGCCGGGCTGGCGCGGCTGATCGGAAAGGCTATGGCGCGAACATCGCCCTCCGCCGTCTGCGCGGTCACCCAGCGCGCCGGCATTTCCGACTTTTCCAGTTTGAACGGCAATTCGCGGCGCAGAAGCGGGATCAGGTTTGCTTCAATTTCATCTTGCGGCAGGCGAAACGCGACGCCGCAACATGACCCGCCCCGATCCATCGCCAGCATGATCCCGGGCCGCTCGGGCGTGCCCCGATAGATGCGGACCCAGCCAAGGCAGAAGGATCTGTGCCAACCTCGAACGATCCCGTGCCGCTCCTCGATGAACGCGAATTCAGGGTTCCAGATCAGCGAGCCATAGGCGAAAACCCAGACATCGCCAGAGGCCGGGCGATCTTTCAGCAAGAACGCCGCCCAATCGGCGTAGTCAGCATCCGTCGGGCGGTTGCTGATCGAAGAAACGAGGCCAGAAATACCGTTATGAGGCGGCACGCGAGCGACGAGTTCGGGCGTCAGGCGCATCTCGCGGGGCATTGGCCTCTCCGTCGTTGTATGGGGTTCCGCGCCACCTTTGGCGCGCGAAAGTGGGGTAAGGCCCCACCCTACCCGATTCACCTCAGCCGCGCGAGCGCCCATGCCCCCGCCTCGGCCACCACGGCATCGGCATCCCCCGCCAGCCGTTCCGCCACTGGCGCCAACTCCGGCATCCCCGAATTGCCCACCGCATAAGCCACATTGCGCACAAACCGGTTCCGCCCGATCCGCTTGATCGGGCTGCCTGCAAACCGCGCCCGAAACCCGGCATCGTCCAGCGCGGCGAGCTCCGCCAGTTCCGGCAGCCCCACGCGCGGCTGATACCCGATCTCGCGCGCCGCCACCGCAAACTTGTTCCAGGGGCAAACCGCCAGACAATCGTCGCAGCCATAAATCCGGTTGCCCATCAAGGCGCGCAACTCCACATCGACCGGCCCCTCATGCTCAATGGTCAGATAGGAAATGCACCGCCGCGCATCCAACTGATAGGGCGCCGGAAACGCCTTTGTCGGGCAGGCGTCCAGACAGGCTGTGCAACTGCCACAATGGCTGACCTCAACTTCGTCCTTCGGCAAATCCAGCGTGGTGAAAATCGCCCCGAGAAAGAACCAGTTGCCCAGATCGCGGCTCAGCAAATTCGTATGTTTCCCCTGCCATCCCAAGCCCGCCGCCTGCGCCAGCGGTTTTTCCATCACCGGAGCTGTATCCACGAACACCTTGATCTCGCCCCCGGCTTGCTCGATCAACCACCGCCCCAACCGCTTCAGCCGCTTCTTGACCAGATCGTGGTAGTCCCGGTTTTGGGCATAGACAGAGACGACTCCGCGGTCCTTCTGCGCCAGCCCCGCCATGGGATCGCCCACCGGCCCATAAACCTCCGCCAGCATGATCACCGACCGCGCCTCGGGCCACAAAGCCGCCGCCGAGCCGCGCCACGCTTCCCGCTCGGCCAGCCAGCCCATCTGCCCGTGCCGCCCGGCTTCCAGAAACGCCCGAAGCCGCCCCGCCGCCTCCGGCACCGCATCCGGCGCGCAGATGCCCATGGCGGAAAATCCTTCTGCCTCAGCCTGCGTACGCAACCGGGATTTCATCTTGGTCCAAATACCTCCGGGGTCCGGGGCAGAGCCCCGGCCTTGGGTTCAGAAATCCAGATCGGCATAATGCGCCGGCGCCGGAAACCCGGGAATCTGATCCGCCAGCAGCGGCCGGAATGACGGCCGGGACTTGATCTTCGCATACCAGTCTTTCACCACCGCCTGGCGGTTCCAGTCCACGTCCGAGATATAATCCAGACACGACAGATGCGCCGCCGCCGTGAAATCGGCCAGGGACATCGCATCCCCCGCCAGCCAGCGCCGCTGCTCCAGCAGCCAGCCCATGTAATCCAGGTGATACTTGATCCGCCCCGCCCCGAACTTGATGTTCTTCGAATCCGGATAGCCCTGCCCCATGATTTTCTTGTGGATGCGCTCGTACAGCAGCTTCGAGGTCACCTCGTCATGGAACAGATCGTCAAACCACGCACACAGCCGCCGCACCTCGTACCTCTGGTCCGGGTCGCGTGGCATCAGCCGTGGTTCAGGATTGGTCTCGTCCAGATATTCGCAGATGGCCTGACTTTCGCTGAACGTCTTGGCGTCCATCTTCAGGATCGGCACCTTGCCGGCTGGATTGCGGCGCAAAAAGTCAGGCGAGCGCTCCCAATAGCGTTCCTCGACCAGCTCCACCTCGATCTTCTTCTCCGCCAGCGTCAGGCGCACCTTGCGGCAGTAGGGAGACAGGGGGAAATGATAGAGACGGTTCATGGGGTCCCGGGTGCGTTTGGCGTTGTGCCCTGAATGCCCTTAGCGGCGGGCAATTTCAACCGCTACCGCTCAATGCACTGCTTCGAAGCAGTCCGCCCGCCCATCGACCAGGATCGTCTCGGCCCCCGAGGCGATCTGCGCGGCCCGTTTGCGGACGTAAGGGCCCGGTTTGTCGGCGCGATACTCCTGCGGATTGGGCAGCACCGCCGCGAGCCGGGCGGCCTGCGTCGGGGTCAGGTCCTTCGCGTCCACATTGAACATCGCCTGGGCCGCGGCCTGCACGCCAAAGATGCCTTTCCCGAACTCCGCCTCGTTCAGATACAGCTCCAGGATCCGCCGCTTGGACCACATCAGTTCGGCCGTCGGCGTCATCAGCGCCTCCATCGCCTTGCGCAGCCACGACCGCCCCTGCCACAGGAACACGTTCTTCACCGTCTGCTGGCTCAACGTGGACGCCCCCCGGCTGGAGCCTTTCTCGATCGCATCGCGAATCGACACCATGTCAAACCCCCAATGCAGGCAGAAATTCGCATCCTCCCCCGCGACCACCGACCGCGCCATCACCGGAGCGATCTGGTCCCAATCCACCCAGTCCCGCTGGATGCCCCCCAGCCGCCAGCTTTCGCTCCACTGATAAAGGTTGCCCGGCGGCGCAGCGAAGCTGAAAATCATCATCAGCGTCAGATAGAACGCCGCCAGCCCGAACAGCCCCCACCGCAGCCAAACCAAACCGCGCCGCCACAGGGGCAGCGCGGCGACAGGTTCCCCCTTCGGGGCGGCCTTGTTCTTGCGGGTCTTCGTCGTCGTGGCAGCCATGCCGGCAGATGGCCTGACCGGCATAGTCCGGTCAAGCCGTCACGCGGTCGGCGGCACCTCGTCAGCCGGGCCTTCCAGCACCGCCCGCAAGCTCGCCTCATCATCCTTGGTCAGCGAGGTTTGCAGCACATGGCCCCTGGCATGGAACCCGCCCAGCTTGTCCACCACCTTGTCGGTCGTGAACTTGCGCACCAGAATGAACACCGCCGCCGTGCCCGGCGTCAGGGTCTTGCCCAGATCGCGCATGAAATCGTCATTGATGCCGACATCAGTGAACGACCCTGAAATCGCCCCGGCCCCGGCACCAATCGCCGCACCCGCCAGCGGGTTCAGGAACAAAAGCCCCACCAACATCCCCCAGAACCCGCCCGAAACCGCGCTCAGCGCCGTCAGGTTCGCGGTCTGGTGCAACTGCACCTTGTCATCGGCGCCGCGCGTGACGACGACGACATCCTCCATCTCCAGCAGATATTCCTTCTGCAGCTTCACCAGCTCGGCGCGCATTTCGAAGGCGGTCGCCTCGTCCTTGAAAGCCACGACAATCAGATCAGACATAGGGTAACTCCATCAGTTCCAAAACTTCAGGATAACAACATTCCGCGCACCCGGCGCTGATACAGGTCAAATGTAACAATCGCTGCGGCAGAATCCCGCTGACGCAATGAAAAGGCCCCCGCGTTGGGGGCCTTGCCTCATTCCGCCGGAACCTTCACCGCCTCGTCACTCAGCGGATGCGGCAGGCGCGCGAGCATTTCCTTCGGGCAGACCTGCAGGAAATTCCCTCGCTCGGTCGCCCAATCCGCCAGGATCGCCGCGCCATGCCGGCTGCCGGTTTCTGCCACATGCCGCTCGATCAACCCCCTCACCTGCGCGTCCCAGTGCGGATGCCCGATCCCGCAGGTGACCAGCGATTCCAGATTCATGAAATCCTCCGCCACGCCCTTGGGGTCATAGACATAGGCCATCCCGCCGGTCATCCCCGCGCCAAAGTTGGCACCAATACGGCCCAAAATCACCGCGACACCGCCGGTCATGTACTCACACCCGTTTGACCCGCAGCCCTCGACCACGACCGAAGCACCAGAGTTCCGCACCCCGAACCGCTCCCCTGCCCGACCGCTCGCGAACAGGTACCCGTCCGTCGCGCCATACAGCACCGTGTTGCCGATGATCGTGTTGTCCGCCGCCACCAGCGGCGAGGTCATGGGCGGGCGCACCACGATGGTGCCCCCCGACAGCCCCTTGCCGACATAGTCGTTGGCGTCGCCCTGCACTTCAATCTTGATGCCGTTGACCGAGAACGCTCCCAGCGACTGTCCGCAAGACCCGGTCAGCTTCACCGTCAGATGATCCGGCTGCAGACTGTTGTGCATCCCGAACTTCCTGACGATATGCGAAGAGGCCCGCGCCCCGATGGTCCGGTGGGTGTTCCGCACGGCGTAAGACAACTGCATCTTCTCGCCATCTTCGAAGAACCTGGCCCCGTCACGGATGATCTCGGCATCCAGCGTGTCGGGCACATGGTTGCGCGGCTTGGTGCGGTCGTAAGTGATGCTCCGTGACCCATCCACCGTAATAAGCAGTGGGTTCAGGTCAAGGTCATCAAGGCTCGCCGCCCCCCGACTGACCTGAGTCAGCAAGTCTGCGCGCCCGATGATCTCGTCCATGCTCCGCGCGCCAATCGACGCCAGAATCTCCCGCACTTCCTGCGCGTAGAAGGTGATCAGGTTGACGACCTTCTCCGCGCTGCCGGTAAACTTCGCCCGCAAATCTTCGTTCTGCGTGCAGACCCCCACCGGGCAGGTGTTGGACTGGCACTGACGCACCATGATGCAGCCCATCGCGATCAGCGCCGCGGTGCCGATGCCGTATTCCTCGGCTCCCAGCATCGCCGCCATCACCACGTCGCGCCCCGTGCGCAGCCCGCCATCCGTGCGCAAAGTCACCCGCTCGCGCAGGTTGTTCATGCTCAGCACCTGATGCGCCTCGGTCAGGCCCATCTCCCACGGCAGACCGGCATATTTGATGCTGGTCGCCGGAGACGCCCCGGTCCCGCCATTGTGCCCCGAAATCAGGATCACATCGGCCTTGGCCTTCGCCACGCCCGCCGCAATCGTCCCGACGCCGCTCGACGACACCAGCTTCACCGTCACCTTGGCGCGCGGGTTGATCTGCTTCAGGTCGTAGATCAGCTGCGCCAGATCCTCGATGGAGTAGATATCATGGTGCGGCGGCGGCGAAATCAGCGTCACCCCCGGCGTCGAGTGCCGCAACCGAGCGATCAGCGCCGTGACCTTCATCCCCGGCAACTGCCCGCCCTCACCGGGCTTGGCCCCCTGCGCGATCTTGATTTCCAATTCCTCGCAGGCGTTCAGATATTCCGCCGTCACGCCAA
>JANLQT010000353.1:0-5826 GCA_031368035.1 Rhodobacterales bacterium
TCGATGCTGGACGTCTCGGTCCGGCTGGGTATCCTGAACCTTCTGGCGGACGAAAAGGAAACCCGCAAACTCGCTGCGCTTTACATCACTCACGACATCGCCACGGCCCGCTACTTCGCCGAGGAAACCGCGGTGCTTTATGCTGGGTGCCTTGTCGAGCAAGGCCCCAGCCAGACCATCACCGAGACGCTGCAGCACCCCTACACGCGCCTGCTGATCGACTCTGTCCCCAACCCGGCGCACAAGATCACCGGCACCGCGCAGCGCCGGTCGGGTGATGTGCCCCTGCGCGGGCCCGCCAGCGCGGGTTGCCCCTTTGTCTCGCGCTGCCCGCGTGCGACACCGGTTTGCAGCGCCCAGATGCCGGGGCAAACTCACCTCGGCGCCGGGCATTTCGTGCGTTGCCATAACCTTTGACCCACCACTTCAGAACTAACAGGACCGCCGCCGTGAAAAACCTGACCCTGACCAGCCACTACACCTCGGCCCCCGATGGCCAGATCGGCGCCCTGGAACTGCGCCTGACCAATAGCACGGGCGCGCCGCTGTCCGGCTTCACCTTGGGCGTCACGGCGCAGGGCCGCTTTGCCGTCGGCGCAAAGCTTGACGGCGGGGTGATCGTCGATCAGGTCAGCACCTGGGCCGAAATTGCGCCGCCCAAAGGCTATATCCTGGCCGCGGGCGCGGTGTGGAGCGTCAAGACCGCCGCGCTGGACTTCCCCTTGCGGCACTGGACCGATGGCATCGCCAGCGCCATGGTCAAGCTGCCGGGCGGCACGGTCCATGCGATCCCGGTGGCGCGGGTGACGATAGACGGCGTGGACGCCAGCCGCGCCGAGATCATCGACATCTCAGTGGCAGGCGATGCCGGTGGCCTGTCGATCATCCCCTGGCCTGCGCAGATCGCGACCGAAGGCCAACAAACCGCACCGGAAGGCTTCATCCTGTCCGGCCATGGCGCCACGGCCAAGACCTTCACCGACCTGACGGCCCATCTTTTCCCCGGTGAGGCGCTGGCACGCTCCCTTGCCGAGGGGGGCTTTCCCGTCGCCCTGACCCTTCAACCCGGCCACGCGGACGAGGCCTATGCCGTCACCATCGCCCCCGGAACCGCTACGGTGAAAGCCAGCACCGAAACCGGCCTCCTCTACGGCCTCATCACCTTGGCCCAGATGACACGCGGCGCCAAACGCGACGCGCGGCGCTTTGCCTTCCCGGCCAGCGCCACCATCACCGACGCCCCGCACTACGGCTGGCGCGGCTGCCACTGGGACGTGGCGCGCCGTTTCTATGCCGCCGGAGAAGTCGCGCAATTCCTGCGCATCCTCGCCTGGAACAAGCTGAACCGCTTCCACTGGCACCTGTCCGAAGACGAGGCGTGGCGCATTGAGATCGACGCCTATCCGGCACTGACCGAAAAGGGCGCCTGGCGCGGCTATGGCCTGCCGCTGCCGCCTTTCCTTGGCTCTGGCCCCGAAAAGTCGGGCGGCTACTACAGCAAGGCCGCCGTGCGCGCGCTGGTGGCGCTGGGCACCAGGCTTGGCATCGAAATCGTGCCCGAGATCGACCTGCCTGGGCACTGCTACGCCATGCTGACAGCCCTGCCGCAACTGCGCGATCCGCAGGAAAATGGCCTTTATCATTCGATCCAAAGCTTTCCGAACAACTGCCTGAACCCGGCCCTGCCGCAGGTGGAACAGGTGGTCCAGACCGTGCTCGCCGAACTGTGCGATCTGTTCCCCAGCAAATATTTTCACGTCGGCGCGGACGAGGTGCCCGAGGATGCCTGGGCCACCTCTCCGCGCGCGCAGGCCCTGCTGAAGGCCAAGGGCGGCACCGAAATGGCGGTGCTGCAGGCCGATTTCCTGAACCGCCTGCAAGCCTTCCTGACCGCGCGCGGCAAAATCACCGGCGCCTGGCAAGAGGCGGCGCATGGCGGCGGTATCGACAAGGCGCTCAGCTATCTGGTCGGCTGGAAGACCGTCGAGTCCAACCGCGATCTTGCCGCCGAAGGCTATGACGTCGTCGCGGCCCCGGCGCAGGCCTATTACCTCGACATGGCCAACAGCCCCGAATTTGCCGAGCCGGGCGCCGCCTGGGCCGGCTGGTCCAGCCCCGAGGCAACCTATGCCTTCCACCCCTGCGACGGCTGGTCCGACGCGGAAAAGGCGCGGCTGAAAGGCGTCCAAGGCTGCATCTGGAGCGAGCCGATGACCGACCGCGCGGCCTTCCAGCGCCTCGTCTTCCCGCGCCTGTCCGCCATCGCGGAAACCGGCTGGACTGAAACCTCGCGCAAAAGCTGGCCGCGTTTCGCCGGCAGCGCCCATCTGATGCCCAGCCTGTTTCCGCTGTCCGTGACAAGGGGGTCTTGATGCCTGACCTGCTGGTTCGCCTGTATGACCTGCCCGAATTCCCCAGCGAAGCCCGCGTCGCCGCGGCGGGCATCATCGTCCGCCGTGCCCTTGGGCCCGAACGCGGCGTCGTGATGACCTGGGTGGACCGAAACTTCGGCGACCCCTGGCGGTCCGAGGTCGCCGTGGGCTTTGCCCAGTCCCCCATCACGGTGTTGGTGGCGGCCAAAGCCTCGCAAATCCTTGGCTTTGCCTGCTATGACACCACCGCCAAAGGGTTCTTCGGCCCCACCGGCGTGGACGAAGTCTCGCGAGGACAGGGCATCGGCGAGGCGCTGCTGATCACCACGCTGAAATCCATGCGTGCAGCGGGCTATGGCTATGCGGTGATCGGCGACCCCGGCCCGGTGGCCTTCTACCAGAAGCGGCTGGATGCGCTGGAAATCCCCGGCTCTGAACCCGGCATCTATGCCGGGCTGTTGCGCGCTTCGCCTGCAGGCCCCGCCGGTTGACAAGCCCCGCGTCCTGCTTCACTTCCAAACCCACCCTTTGGGAGGAGGCAGAATGACCGTCAGCTTTACCACCCAGCGCCGCCTGCATTTCGGCGACTGCGACATCTCGGGCACCGCCTATTACCCAGCCTATATGAACATGCTGAACGGCGTGGTCGAGGAATTCTGGGAGAAGATCGGCTTTCCCTGGCACGAGATCATCTGGAAGGAACGCTGGGGCACCCCCACCGTGCATCTGTCCTGCGACTTCTCCAAACCCTCGTTCTTCGGCGACATGCTGACGTTTCATCTGACCGTGGCGAAGGTCGGCAAATCCTCGGTCCGGATCGAACATCAGGTCCTGTGCGGGGAAGAACCGCGCTGGTCGGGCGAGCAGGTGTTGGCGGCAAGCTGGCTGGACAAGCACACGTCGATGCAATGGCCCGAGGTGGTGAAGGACAAGCTGGAAAGCTTCCTGCCCGCCGCCTGACCTTGCGCCCCGCAAAGGAAGGCAGATAAGGTCCGATAGCGCTAACCTTGGGAGGATGGCATGGAACTCGCGGACATCGGGCTGATCGGCCTGGGAACGATGGGGGCGATGCTGGCCCTGAACATCGCGGAAAAAGGGCACCGGATTGCGGTGTGGAACCGCACGACGCAAGTTACCCGCGACTTTGCGGCCGGGGCGGGCGATCTGTCCCCCCGCATCGTGCCGACTGAAAGCCTGGCCGCGCTGGTCGCCGCGCTGAAGCCGCCGCGCGCCATCATCCTGATGGTGCCCGCCGGGCCGGTGGTGGATGACGAGATTGCAGCCTTGCGCCCGCTGCTGGGGCCGGATGATCTGATCATCGACGCGGGGAACGCGAATTTCCACGACACCGACCGCCGGTCTGCCGAAGCCAAGGTGAAGGGTCCGCATTTCCTGGGTATGGGCGTGTCGGGCGGCGAAGAAGGCGCGCGGCACGGCCCGTCCATCATGGGCGGCGGCGAGAAGGCGGATTGGGACCGCGTTGCCCCGATCCTGGAAGCGATCTCGGCCAAGTATCACGGCACCCCTTGTGCGACCTGGATGGGTCCGGGCGGCGCGGGGCATTTCGTCAAGGCCGTGCACAACGGCATCGAATATGCCGACATGCAGATGATCGCTGAAATCTACGGCATGATGCGCGACGGTCTGGGCATGAGCGCCTCTGCCATCGGTGATGTGCTGGAGCGCTGGAACAAGGGCCCGCTGCAAAGCTATCTGGTGGAAATCTCGGCCGCCGTCGCCAAGGCGACGGACAAGGGCGTTCCCATGCTGGACGTGATCCTGGACAAGGCCGGCCAAAAGGGCACCGGTCGCTGGACGGTGATCGAAGCGCAGCATCTGTCCGCGCCGATCCCGGTGATCGAGGCGGCGGTGATGGCCCGCAACGTTTCGGCCCGGCTGGACGCGCGCAAGGCCGGTCAGGCCCTGTTCGGCGCCGCACCGATGAAGATGCCGGACGGGGCGGTGACACTGGCCGCACTGGAGCAGGCGATGATCGCGGGCAAGATCCTGTGCTATGCCCAAGGCTTCCAGATGCTGACCGAAGCCTCCGCCGCCTTCGGCTGGTCGCTGCCCCTGCCCGAGATCGCAAAGGTCTGGCGCGAGGGCTGCATCATCCGCTCCACCATGCTGAACGACATGTCCACCGCGCTGGCCGAAGACGCCGCGCGCGGCCTGATGCTGGCCCCGTTCTTCGCCGATCTGCTGAAACAAGGCACCCCGTCGCTGCGCAGCGTCGTCGCAGCAGGCGCAACCTTTGGCCAACCCTTGCCCGCGCTGTCGGCGGGCCTTGCGTGGTTCGACATGATGCGCACGGGCCGGTCCACCGCCAACATGATCCAGGCGCAGCGCGACTTCTTCGGCGCGCATGGGTTTGAACGGCTGGACCAAAAGGGCACCGGTCTGCATGGCCCCTGGGGCGGGCATATGGTCTGAGGCCGGAGCCTCCGGCGGGGATATTTGCAGCTTCGGTGAAATCGGGTGGCAAGCTTTGGCGCAGGGGCGATCTTTGCGTTGAGCGGCGCAGGGCGTCGGTCCATAGTTGAAGCAATGCCAAGGGAGGGTGACATGAACGGTGCGAAGTCATTGCTGGACGGGCTGCTGGGCGGGCTGACACAGGGCGGTGGTCTGGGCGGCGGGCTGGGCGGCGGGCTGGGCGATCTGGCCGGCAAGGCGATGGAGACCTGGAACAACCAGTCCAAGACCACGCAAGGCGCGATCGGCGGCGCGGTGCTGGGCACGCTGTTCACCAGGGGAGGACGGCAGGCCTTGGGCGCGGGCGCCGAAATTGGCGGCTCGGCGCTGATCGGCGCGCTGGCAATGAAGGCGTTCGCGGCCTGGCAGGCGGGGTCTGCCGCGACCGAGACCGCCGCTGTCCCGATGCCCGATCCGGCCGGCACCACGTTTCTGCCGCAGGACGCTGGACAGGCAGATGATCTGGCAGCGCGTCTGCTGCAAGCCATGGTCGCTGCGGCCAAGGCCGATGGCACCATCGGCGAGGCGGAACGTGAGGCCGTCAATGCCCAGGTCGCGCATCTGAAAATGGCGGGCAGTGGCGCCTCTGCGGTGATTGCGCAGGAAATGGCGGCACCTTTGGACGTGGGCCGCATCGCCGGACTTGCGCGCAACCCCGAAGAGGCGGCGGCGATCTACACCGCCTCGGCCCTGGTGGTCAACCGCAACGGCGCGGCTGAAAAGGGCTATCTTGCGATGCTTGCCGCGCGGCTTGGTCTGGATCAGGCGCTGGTCGATCATCTGAACGCGGTGGCGGGCGGGTCTGCTTGAGGCTTAGCCCAGCACGGTCCAGGGTTCAGCAAACCGGTGCTCTTCCAGATTGGGCGTCGCGCCGATCCGGTCCACCACGGCGAACAGGCCCGGCGCGTGCAGCGGCGTCAGTACCCCATGCCAGGTGCCGCGGAACAGGTTGATGCCCTGCGCGCCATTGGTCAGGAAGGCG
>JANLQT010000381.1:0-4703 GCA_031368035.1 Rhodobacterales bacterium
GCCCGAATGGCGGCTGGGCAAACAGATGCCGGGCCAGCCAGCGGCGGGGGTGATGGGCGTGGTACTGGCCTTCTGCTCAACCCTGATGGGCATCGGCGGCGGCACTTTTGGCGTGCCGCTGATGACGCTGTATGGCCAGCCGATCCACCGGGCGGTCGGCACGGCCTCGGGCTTTGGCATCCTGATTTCGGTGCCCTCGGTGCTGGGGTTCCTGTTGTTCAATGTGCCCGACGCGCCGCCCTATACGGTGGGTGCGGTGAACCTCGTGGCCTTCGCCATCATCATCCCGATGACGCTGCTGACCACGCCCTTTGGCGTGCGCCTGGCCCATGCGATGAACCCCGCCCCCTTGAAGCGCGCCTTCGCGATCTTTCTGGTGCTGGTGGCGGCCAACATGATCCGCAAGGTGCTGGGGTGGTGACCGAGATCCGCCGTTTCGGCCCCGACCCGGCGATCCTCGCCTGGGCGCAGGCGGCGCGGTCCGAGGCGGTGAAGGCGCTGGCCGCCAGTCCCGAGCCTTTGCGCGCCGGTGGCACCTGGGCGGTAGGGCTGGACCTGCTGCCCAACGACGCAATGGGCACGGTCGCGGGCGTACCCCTGCCCCGCGCGCTGTTCGACTTGGCCGGCCTGCCTCTGCACCGTGCGCAGGTATCGACGGTCTATCCGGGCTATCCCCGGCCCTCGCCCGAGGAAAGCCCCGCCGCCTTTGCCTTTCGCCGCGACCGCGATGCGGCCCATCTGGACGGTCTTCTGCCGGTCGGACCCACGCGACAGCGCATGGTGAAGGAACCCCATGCCTATATCCTTGGCCTCGGCCTGACCGACAGCACCGCCGCGCCGCTGGTGGTCTGGCCCGGCAGCGCCGCGCTGCTGCGCGCGGCTTTGGCCCGCGCCTTCGCGCCGTTCCCGCCCGAAACCTGGGGCGATGTCGATGTGACCGAGGCCTATCAGGCCGCCCGCGCCCAGGTGTTCCGCACCTGCCCAAGGGTGGAACTGCCCCTGCAACCCGGCGAGGCGCTGCTGCTGCACCGCCACATCCTGCACGGCGTCGCGCCCTGGGCGCAGGGTGCCAAGGCCCCGCCCGAGGGCCGGATCACCGCCTGGTTCCGCCCGCTGATGGTCTCCGTGGCCGACTGGCTCGCCCCCTGACGCCCTACGAATTTTCTCCGAAAATTCCGGGCGTGCCACGCCCGGTCAGGGCCTGATTTTTCGGAGGAAAATCGTTGGCCCGCAAGCGCAAGGGCGTGAAATGCGGCCAAACGTGGTTAACAAAAAGTGCATGAAAATCTCGAAATCTTGCAAAACCAATGCCTTGCAAGATATTTCACGCGTGAAATCTCAAGATTTCACACTGGGACTGCCACACCTTCCCGCGCTGCCAGATCGCAGAAGAACTGCCAGGCCACCCGTCCCGACCGCGACCCCCGCGTCGCCTGCCATTCAATCGCCTCGGCCCGCAGCCGCTCTGGCGCCACCTTCACCCCATGCGCGGCGCAATAGCCCGCAATCATCGCCAGATAGTCGTCCTGGCTGCACGGATGGAACCCCAGCCACAGCCCGAACCGGTCGCTCAGCGAGACCTTCTCCTCCACCGCCTCACCCGGGTTGATCGCGGTGGAGCGTTCGTTCTCGATCATCTCGCGCGGCATCAGGTGCCGCCGGTTGGACGTCGCATAAAACAGCACATTTTCCGGCCGCCCCGCGATGCCGCCGTCCAGGACCGCCTTCAGACTTTTGTAATGCGCATCATCTGCCTCGAACGACAGGTCATCGCAGAACAGCACAACCCGCACCAAAGGCGCCGCCCGCAGCAGGGCCAGCAGCCGGGTCACCGAGGGCAGATCTTCGCGGCTCAGCTCCACGATTTTCAGATCATGCCCGCCAGAATCGCCAAGTTCGGCCCGCACCTGGGCATGCACTGCCTTGACCAGCGAGGATTTCCCCATCCCCCGCGCGCCCCACAAGAGCGCGTTGTTGGCCGGCAGCCCTTTGGCAAAGTGCCGGGTATTGTCCAGCAAGGTGTCGCGCGACCGGTCCACCCCGATCAGCAGGCCGATATCCACCCGGGACACATGCGCCACCGGCTCCAGTCGGTCCGGGCCCGCGTGCCACAAAAACGCCTCGGCCCGCCCGAAATCGGGGGCGGGCAAGGGCAGCGGCGCCAGACGCTCCAGCGCCGCCGCGATCCGAAGCAGGGCCTCGTCGCCACTCATACCGGATCTTCGTCGATGTCCACCCAGGTGCCATCGGCCCGCGCTTTGGCCTCGCGCTGGCGTTCAAAGCGCGCGATCAGGAAGATCGAGATCTCATACAGCGGGTAAACCGCCACGAACAGGATCAGCTGGCTCATCACATCGGGCGGCGTCACTGTGGCGGCAATCGCCAGGATGCCCACCACCGCATATTTGCGCGTCGCCTTCAGACCCTTGGACGAGATCAGCCCCGCCCGCCCCATCAGCGTCAGCAGCACCGGCAACTGGAAGGTCAGCCCGAACGCCAGCATGAAGGTCATGGTCAGCGAAAGGTAGGCTTCCATCGAACCGTTGAACACCACCCCCGCCGGCGCCTTGGACAAAGCGCTACCGGTTTCCACCGCGACCTTGAAGCTGTCCTGAAAGCCCAAGAAGAACTGAAACGCCCAAGGCAGGATGATGAAATAGCAAAACGAGGCTCCGGCGATGAACATCACCGGCGAGGCGATCAGGAAGGGCAGGAACGCCCCCTTTTCCGACTTGTACAGGCCCGGCGCGACGAACCGCCACATCTGATAGGCCAGAAACGGGAACGACAGGAAGAACCCGCCCCACATCGCGATCTTCAGGGCGGTGAAAAAACCCTCCTGCATCTTGATCAGCACCAGCTGGCACGGCTCGCCCCGGTCCATCAGAACCTGACACAGCGGGTGGTTCAGAATGCCGAACAGCGGCTTCCACAAAGCATAGCCGATGAAGAAGGCGACCAAGAACGCAATCAGGCTATAGATGATCCGGTTGCGCAGCTCCTTCAGGTGCTCGATCAGCGGGGCGGCGGTGTCGTTGATTTCGTCGGTCTTGGTCATGACAGGTCCGCCTTGTCGGTCTTGGCCTTGCGCGGCGCCTTGACGGCGGCATCCACAGGATCGGCTGCTTTCTTCGCCTTTGGGGCTTTGACGGCCGGGACCTTGCCGGGCGCGGCTTTGACGGCTGCGGCTTTCACGGGAAGCACTTCTGCCTCTGCAACCGTCTCGGCCTGGACCGCGCGCGGCTTGCGCTTGGGTTTGTCATCCGTCGGCATCTGGCCCTCGTCGATCGCCTTCAGCTTGGCCGCGCTTTCGGCCAGCACCGCCGCTTTGGCGGCCTGCTTGTCATAAAGCGCCTTGGTCGCGGGCCCCATCGCCTTGGCTGCCGGATCGAGGATCGTGTTGTCCACCGGCGTCGCAACCGCCTCTGCCGCCTTCAGATCGGCAACCGAGGTCATCGAGGACGCGGGCGTCATTGACGCCAGCGCCGCCGAAGTGCGATCTTCCAGCGCCAAGTCCGCCGCATCCGCCGCCGCCTCGCCCTTGGTGGCGGCCTTGGCCATCTTCGGCGTCGGGTTGGCGGCGTTCTTGACCGGATCCCACTTCTCGAACTTGTCGGCGGCGGCTTTCACCGCATCCAGCCCCGTCGCCTTGGGCGAAGTGATCGTCGCCAGATCCTTGGCCACATCCTTCACGCCCGAATCCTTGGCGGCCTGATCCATCGCCTTCTGGAAATCGCGCCCCATCGACCGCAATTTCGCGGTGAACCGGCCGATCTGGCGGAACATGTCCGGCAGATCCTCTGGCCCAATCACGATCAGCGCCACGACGCCAATCACCATCATTTCGGCCCAGCCGATCTGGAACATATACGTCCACCCCCGAAACCGAGGGCGCTCCTGTCGTCAGGTGAAAGCGATCAGACTTTGGGGGCTGTGTCGGCCGTCGAGGAGGCGGCCGGAGGCGTCACGTCTTTGGCAACAATGGCGGCTTCGGCCTCCAATTCGTTCTTGCCCTCGGACACGCCCTTCTTGAAGGCCGAGATACCCTTGCCGACTTCGCCCATCAGACCGGCCACCTTGCCGCGCCCGAACAGGACCAGAACCACAACGGCGACCAGGATCAGCTGGAACGGACCTATCATATGCATGTTGAAACCCTTTCATGCGGGCGCCTTTCGCCCGTGTTGGCCAAAGTGTTAGCCCCACTGCGTGCGGGGCGATATGCGAAAGGGGGATGGCGCCGGGGGCAACTGACAGGATACTGTCAGGAGAACGCCCTGAAAGCCCGGGAAAATGCGCCGTTCCGACCGATTGTTCGACCTGATCCAGATCCTGCGCGACGGGCGCCTGCACCGGGCCGCCGATCTGGCGCAGCGGCTGACGGTATCCGAACGCACGATCTGGCGCGACATGGCGACCTTGATGGCATCCGGCCTTGCGGTCGAAGGCGAGCGCGGCATGGGCTATATCCTGCGCCAGCCGATGACCCTGCCGCCGATGATCCTGACCCCGCCTGAACGCGAGGCGCTGCGGCTGGGGTTGCGGCTAGTGTCCGAAGGCGGGGACGAAGGCCTGGCCCGGGCCGCGCGCAGCCTGGCCGAGAAGATATCCTCGGTCACCCCCTCGCCGGTCGAGGACCCGCAGGACCTGTTCGCCAGCCCGGCCCGGTCCTCGCCCCGCGCGGCACGGCATCTGCCGCTGAT
>JANLQT010000402.1:0-3131 GCA_031368035.1 Rhodobacterales bacterium
ATGCAAAGGGCGTGGCGCCGATGGCGGCCCATGCCACGCTGATCCCGTTTGCCTGCGAAAGGCCCGCGCGGTTTGCCGGGGTGACAGTCTTGCCCAATGATTGGGTCCTCGCCGACCGCGACGGTGTCCTGTTCCTGACCCGCGATCTGGTCGATCTGCTTTTGACCCGGGCGGAACCTGCCATGGCACGCGACGAATTCGCGCGGCAGCTTTTGCTGATGGGCTTTCCCCTGACCGAGGTGTTCCCGCTGCCCCCCGCATTGCTGGGCCTGATGCAGGCGTTTCAGATCCGGGGTGAGATGCCTGACGCTGCCGCCATCCGTCTGGCCCTTGCCCCGAAAGTCACGCCATGAAAATGCCGATCCTGACTCAAAGCTTGCGCGGCATCGCCCGTCACTTGGCCGATGGCACCTTGCGGGCGCAAGACGTGACAGAGGCGGCGCTGGCCCGCCATGACCCGGGCCTCAACGCCTATGTCAGCTATGCCCCTACTCTGGCCCGAAAGCAGGCTGCGGCCGCCGATGCGGCCTTTGCGGCAGGTGTCAGGCTTGGCGGCTTGCAGGGTGTTCCGGTCTCGTTCAAGGATCTGTACGGCGTGGCGGGCCTGCCGACGTTTGCGGGCACCCCCCGCGCCTTGCCCGAGGTTTGGACGCAAGACGCCGCCATGGTGCAGGCCCTGCGCCGCCAGCTTGGGGTGATCGTGGGCAAGACACATACGGTCGAGTTCGCCTATGGCAGCCTTGGCACCAGCCGGCACCATCCGGTGCCCTGGAACCCCGCCGACCGTGTCACGCACCGCGCGCCGGGTGGGTCCAGCAGCGGCGCGGGGGTATCAGTCGTTGAAGGCACGGCGCTGGTGGCCTTTGGCACTGACACCGGCGGATCGGTGCGCATTCCGGCCAGCCTGACCGGCACGGTTGGCCTGAAGACCACGCTTGGCCGCTGGTCCACCCGCGGCATCGTCCCGCTCAGCCCCAGCTTTGACACACCCGGCATCCTGACCCGCAGCGCGGATGATGCGGCCTTTACCTTTGAACAACTTGACGCCGAACGCGTGCCCGATCTTGACGCAGGCACGCCCTTGCGCATCGGCGTGGCGGAACGCTTCTTCTGGCAGGACTGCGACCCCGGCATAGCCCAACGCATCACCGAGGCGCTGGGCCTCATCGAATCCGCGGGCGCCACTCTGACCGACCGACCCTTGCCCGGCTGTGACGAGGTCTACCGCATCTATCATCAGGGCGGCATCGTATCGGCCGAGCTTTACGCCTTCCTGCAGGCCAGACTGCCCGACTGGCTGGACACGCTGGACCCCCGCGTACGTCGCAGACTGAACGACGGCCGCGCCTTGGCGGCGTGGGAATATCTGCACCACAAGGCCCGCTACGCCGAACTGGGCGCACAGGCTGCTCAGATGCTGACGGGATACGATGCGATCATCTGCCCGACCGTGCCGATCACTGCACCGCCCGTCAGCCTGCTGGATGACCCCGACACCTACGCCCGACTGAACCTGGCCATGCTGCGCAACACTTGCGTGGTCAGCTTCCTTGGCCTTTGTGCCGTCACCATCCCGGCGGGGCTGGATGGCGCGGGCATGCCGGTGGGCCTGCAACTGATCGGCGCCCCGCGAACCGAGGCGCGATTGCTGGCTGTGGCCTGCCATCTCGAAAGCCTTCTTGCCAGGGCCGGTGTCTGGCATCCAAACCCTAACAACAGGCGACCCATGCAACGCCCTCAAGATGAAGCTCTGACCCGCTTTGGCCGCCTTGACCCCAAACGGACCTGCCTTTTGCTGATCGACACGCAAAACTATGTGTGGAACCCGCAAGTGGCCGCGCGGCATCCCTATTTCGACGAAACCCTGCGTACGGTGGTCATGCCCAACCTGCGCCGCCTCTTGGATGCCTTTCGCGCAGCGGGCGGCGAGGTGATGTATACGGTGATGGAGAACCTTACGGACGACGGCCGTGACCGCAGCCTCGACTACAAGCTGTCCAAGTTCTTCATCGCCAAGGGCTCGTGGGAGGCCAAGGTGCTGGACGACGTAGCCCCGGTGGGGGACGAGATCGTGCTGCCCA
Source organism: Rhodobacterales bacterium (assembly GCA_031368035.1). Lineage (GTDB taxonomy): Bacteria > Pseudomonadota > Alphaproteobacteria > Rhodobacterales > Rhodobacteraceae > Stagnihabitans. Next base: position 2,082 of record JANLQT010000402.1, read on the forward strand.
AAACCTCGTCCGGCGTCTTCAACTCGACCAACATCGAGTATCTTCTGCGCAACATCGGGATCGACACGCTGGTCGTGACCGGGTTCCTGACCGACCAATGCGTGGACCATACCTTGCGCGATGCAGCCGACCGGGGGTTCTATCCGATCTGCGTGTCTGATGCCTGCGCCACCCACACCGAAACCCGCCATCTGACAGCGCTGGGGGCGTTTGCCGGATACTGCCGGACGATCACGACAGCACAGATGACGGCCGAGCTGGCGGCGCCGACCTGACCGCCGCCAGAAATTTCGTTCCAAAGCGGAGGATCTGCGCAACCGCCGCTTGGTGCGCAAGGTGCAAGCCGAACACGTCGCGGACCGGTCCCGGTTGCGTTTCGGTCTTTCAGAAGCGAACTCGCCATCAAGGCGACGAAAAGCACGGGGCCTTCACCGTTACCCGCACGGCGCAGGCCAAGGTCATCGCGCCGGACGTGCTGGTGAAGCGGCTGCTGCAAGCCATCTTTGACCTGCTGGGCCCGGACATCCGCCAGGCCCCGCTGAACGCCGGGGCAAACGGCGCGAGGCTCTGACCGCCTGACGGGAGGTGATGTCCGCCCAGGCCGATGAAATCGACACCGACTTGATCGGCCAGCACCGCCTCGTCCACCACGTCCCGCAAGACCTGGTCCATTGGCTTGGGCAGACCATCCGCGCCCTTGGTCACATCGCCAAACGTATCCAGACCCAGTTCGACCATCTGGCACCCTTCGTTTTGCGCGCCCCGAGGTAAGCGATCGCCCGCCCCAGCGAAAGGTGCAGCGATGCAAGAACGCTGTGCGGCGATGCCACTCCCGCCTTGCCAATCGCACCAGCCTCACAGACAAATGCCGGAATATCCAGTGATCGGAACAGCATGACCCCTGCCGAGCCCGGCGAGATTTCCGCCGCGATGCCGCCAATGACGCCCCCTGTGACGCCCCTTGTGACGCCCCCTGTGACGCCCCCTGTGACGCCCCCTGTGACGCCCCCGACCGGCCGCGATCCGCGTGTCGATGTGTTCCGCGGCATC
>JANLQT010000438.1:0-12548 GCA_031368035.1 Rhodobacterales bacterium
CGTCCGCCCGCTGTGGTGCGGGCGGACTATATAGCGCGGCACGTGGTGCTGCTGGCCGAGATCAGCCTGCCCAATTCTGGCCACGCGAGGAACTGATGCAGCGGTAGGACGCACGGGTTTCGTCTTGCATCTGACGCGGCAAGCAGCGGTCGTTCCAGCTTTCCTGGCGGTCATTGCGACGGGTGGTCGGGCCTTGGCCGGTGGCGATCAGCAGGACATCTGCTATCAGGTTTAACATGGCAATCACTCTTTCTTGGTGTTGATGAGCAAGATATAAAGGGAAGTCCCCTGATTTTCAACTCAGGGATTCTTCTGATCTGTTAGATTGGCTTACATATCATGGACTGGCGCACTCTGCCCTCGCTGACTTCGCTTCGGGCGTTTGAATCGGCGGCGCGGCTGTCGGGTTTCACGGCTGCCGGGCGCGAATTGAACGTCAGCCACGCCGCCGTGGCCCAGCAGGTGCGCAGGCTGGAGGCGGAACTGGGGCTGGAGCTGATCTTCCGGCAGGGGCGCGGGCTGGCCTTGACCTCGGCCGGGGCAAAGCTGGCGCAGGCTTTGGGTGAGGGGTTTCGCGGAATTGCACAGGTGCTGGCGGAAATCTCAACCACCGCGCCGGGTGCACCTTTAAGGGTGACGCTGACGCCTGCGTTTGCGGCACAGTGGTTGATGCCCCGGCTGGGGGCGTTCTGGAAGGCGCATCCGGATATCGAGGTGTCGTTGAACCCCGACAAACGCCTCGTCGATCTGCGGCGCGAGGGGATTGATATTGCCCTGCGCTTTGGCAATGGCAAATGGCCGGGGCTGGAGGCGGAATTTCTGACGGCGGCGGATTATGTGATTGTCGCGGCGCCCGATCTGCTGGACGGGCGGCACGATCTGACTCCGGCAGAGCTGTCCGCGATGCCTTGGGTGATCGAACAGGATTGGCCCGAGGCGCTGACCTGGCTGAAAAGCTTTGGCCTGAAGCCGGATGCGATGAACATCTCTTATATGCCAACCGAAGAATTGGCGCTTTCGGCCGCGCGGCAAGGCTATGGCCTGCATGTCGAGGCTGCGGCTTTGGTCGAGGCGGATGTCGAAATCGGCGCGCTGGAAATCGTCGGCCGGGTGCGCGACGACAGTCTGGCTTACTACATGGTGACAAAGCCCGGCCCGAAACGGGCCGAGCTGAAAGTCTTCATGACCTGGCTGAAAGCGGCGGTTTAGACGAACAGATCCTCGGGCGACTTGCCCGAGGCAATCGCGGCGATATACCAATGCGGCTTGCGGCCCCGGCCAGACCAAGTCTGCGATTTGTCAGAAGGATTGGCGAATTTCGCGCCGGCAGGTGCCCGCTTCTTGGGGGTCGAGACGCCCGTGAAATCGGCGAGGGTGAAGCCGTGCGATTTTGCGAGGTCTTCCAGTGCCGAAGCAGCGGCCTTCCGGGCGCGATCTTCAAAGGTTGCAATGGCACGCACCACCTGAACTTGCAAATCACGCAGTTCCTTGACTGAAAGACTGTTCAAATCCAGTGACATGGTTCCATTCCTTTGTATTGGTCGAAGCTTAAATAGGGCCGCTGGCCGGAAGCTTCAAGCTATTTCGGACTGCGCTTGGCCAAAATCCGCTGAAGTGTTCTGCGGTGCATGGAAAGCCTGCGTGCCGTTTCCGACACATTGCGGTCGCTCATTTCATAGACGCGCTGGATGTGTTCCCACCGCACGCGGTCTGCGGACATCGGGTTTTCCGACGGCAAGGGATGGGACGTGCCCTGTTGCAGCAAGGCATTGGTGATGTCATTGGCATCGGCGGGTTTGGACAGATAATCGGTTGCACCGATTTTTACCGCCGCCACCGCAGTCGCAATTGCCCCATAGCCCGTCAGCACCACGATCCGGCAATCGGGGCGCCGCTCGCGCAGCACCTCGACCACATCAAGGCCATTTCCGTCCAAAAGCCGCAGATCGACGACGGCATAGGCGGGCGGGCGGGCCAGCGCGGCAATCTTGCCAGAGGCGACGCTGTCCGCCGTTTCGGGCAGAAAACCGCGCTTTTCCATCGCCTTGGCAAGCCGCTTCACAAAGGGCTCGTCATCATCAACCAGTAGAAGACTGCGGTCCGGGCCAAGATCTGGGCCAGGACTGGGATTGGCTGGGTCATTCATCGCCTAAACCAGCCCTTAAGACTTAGCTTTGTCAAGATAGCAGGCGGTGTGTTTCACCACGTCTTCCACGCTGAGGCTGCGGTCGAACACATCCATGAAACCACGCCCCGGCAGCATCAGATAGGTCAGGGTGGTGTGATCGACGCTGTAATTGGGATCACCGGGGGAGGGAATGTTGAAATAGACCTTGTAGGCGTTGGCCGCCGCCTTCACCTGCGCGGCGCTGCCGGTCAGGCCGACCATCCGGGGCGAGATATAGCTGGCGTATTCTTTCATCACCGCTGGCGTGTCCCGGGCCGGATCGAGCGAGATGAAAACCGGGGTCACATCATGGCCCCCGGCCGTCAGTTCGTCCGCTGCCTGAGCGTTGCGGGCATTGTCGAGCGGACATACGTCGGAACAAGAGGTATAACCGAAATAGACCAGCGCCGGCTTGGCCAGAATCTCGGTGTCGGTGACGGTCTTGCCATCACCGTCCAGCAGCGTGAACGGCCCGCCGATCTGACCGCCCGCCACGACCGTGCCGCGACAATCGGCGAATGGGTCCGGCCCGCGCTGAAACAAAGTTGCTGCCAGCGTTCCCAGCACCATCGCCCCCAGTACCGCCGCCCCGCCCCATACATAAAGCTTTTGCATCCCCGCCCTTCCTTGCGCATTGATCGTCACCGCTTGCGATCTTAACAATGACCTTCCCTTGGATCGAGGCGGAACTCCATGGCGCCCGACAGCGCGACAGCACACATCGGCGCCACACGGCGCAATTTCATCCATCTGCGCACGCTGATTGTTCTGCGGTGGACAGCCGTCTTTGGCCAACTGGCCGCGATTTTGGTGGCAGAGCGGCTTTTGGATCTGCAATTGCCGGTGGGTGCCTGCCTTCTGGCGATCTGCATCCTGGCCATCGCCAACATCATCTCGCAGATCATCTATCCGGCCACCACAAGGCTGGGAGAGGCGCAGTCCTTTCTGATGCTGCTGTTCGACCTGTTGCAACTGACCGCGCTGTTGATCCTGACCGGGGGCATCAACAACCCGTTCTCGGTGCTGTTGCTGGTGCCGGTCACCATCTCGGCCTCGACGTTGACGCTGCGATCCACGCTGCTTTTGGGATTTGCGGCGGCGGCGGCGATGTCGCTGATCTTCCAAATCAACCTGCCGTTGACCCTGGCGAATGGGACGCATCTGGTGCTGCCTTACCTTTTGCAGGAAGGATTCTGGCTGTCGCTGGTGATCGGAACCGGATTTCTGGCGCTGTATTCGCGCCGCGTGGCCGAAGAGATGCGCGCGATGTCGGATGCCCTGCTGGCGGTGCAGATGGCGCTGGCGCGCGAGCAGAAGCTGACCGACCTTGGCGGCGTGGTGGCAGCAGCGGCGCATGAGCTGGGCACCCCGCTCGCCACGATCAAGCTGGTCGGGGCCGAGATGATGAGCGAGCTGCAGGGTCAGCCCGATCTGGCCGAGGACGCGGCGCTGATCGTCTCACAAGCCGACCGCTGCCGGGACATTCTGCGCGGCATGGGCCGGGCGGGGAAAGAGGACCGGATGGTGATGCAGGCGCCCTTCGGCGAGGTGCTGCGTCTGGCAGCAGAGCCGCATATGGACCGGGGCAAGCGGGTGCAGATCTCGCTTGCGGCAGAACCCGGCTGCGACGATCGCCAGCCCTTGGTGCAGCGCCGGGCCGAGGTGATCCACGGCATCCGCAATCTGGTGCAGAACGGGGTGGACTTTGCGCGGGCGCGGGTCTGGATCGATGGCACCTGGAGCGACGACCGCATCACCCTGCGCGTGGTCGATGACGGCCCGGGTTATCCGGTGCAGATGCTGGGGCGGATCGGCGATCCGTTCCTGCGCACCAAACGCCAGCCCGACACCTTTCTGCGCCCCGAATACGAAGGCATGGGTCTGGGCCTGTTCATCGCCAAGACCCTGCTGGAGCGCACGGGGGCCGAGTTGACCTTCGCCAATGCCGCCGACCCGTTCCTGGACGCCGCCGAGCGGCCCGAGCGGTGCGGGGCGCTGGTCATGGTGTCGTGGCCGCGTGAGGTTTTCGAATCATCGCTGGCGGGCGTGGTTGGCGAAAACCGAACAATCGAGCCCTGAGGGCAGCTACCGTCCAGATTGTGGCGATCTTTCATAAATTTACTTTCAGTTAAGTAAATATCTCATAGGTTGTTCTGGAAGCCTTATGAGGCGCGCCCAGGATGTATGAAGTCTTGCCATTGACCCTTGCCATGGTGCTGTCCGCAGCACTGGCCGTTGCGTTCGGGCTTTGGCTGGACGCGTGGTTTGCCCGGCGTCGGCCCCCGGCGCGCGCGAGCCTGTTTCAGGACGCCGGGGCGGGGGCGGTGTTTCTGTTCGACGGCGAGGCGCTGGTCGATTGCTCTGCCGCCGCACGGGCGATCCTGTCCACGCAAGCGGCGCAATCGGGGCCATGGGTGCGGCTGCTGGCCTATCTTGGGCCAAACTTCCCGGGGCTGCTTGAAAAGCTGCGCGGCCTGCCGGATGCGGGCCATGTCACGCTGGCCTCGGGCGGGGACAATCCCTTGCTGCTGACAGCAGAACTGCGCGGCGGGCTGACCCGGATCACCGTGGTTGACGCCGCAGCCGAAGATTACATGCCCGGGCAGGATCCGATGACCCTGCGCGCCCAGGCTGAAGAGCTGGAGCAGTTGCGCGGCGTGGTCAGCGCGGCGCCGATGCTGATCTGGCGAGAGGGGCCTGACGGCACCATCACCTGGGCCAATGCGGCCTATGTGCTGAAACTGGCCGAGCGGCTGGAACCGGGAAGCGATCTGGTCTGGCCCCTGCCCGCGCTGTTTGAAGCCACGGCCCCGCGCAAGGACCGGCCCGACCGGCGCGTTCTGAAGCTGCAGGAAGGGCACGAGGCTTGGTTTGACCTGCAAAGCCGGGTTCAAGATGGGGCGCGGACGGTCTTTGCCTTGCCCGCCGACCAGTTGGAACAGGCCGAACGGTCCCTGCGCGAGGTGCTGCTGACGCTGACCAAGACCTTTGCGCATCTGCATGTCGGCCTTGCGATCTTTGACCGGCAGCGGCAGTTGCAGCTGTTCAACCCGGCGCTGACCGACCTGACCGACCTGCCGGTGGACTTCCTTGCCCGGCGCCCGACGCTGACCGCCCTTCTGGACGCCATGCGCGAGCGCAATACCGTGCCGGAGCCGAAGGATTACCGCAGCTGGCGCCGCCAGTTGTTGCAGATGGAAAAAGCCGCCGCCTCGGGCCATTACGAGGAAACCTGGAGCCTGCCATCCGGTCAGACTTACCGCGTGATTGGCCGGCCCCACCCGGATGGAGCGCTGGCGCTGATCATCGAGGATATCTCGGACGAGATGACCCGCTCGCGCCGCTATCGGGCGGAAATAGAGTTGGGGATGGCGGTGATCGACGGGCTGGACGAGGCGGTCGCGGTGTTCTCGCAGGCCGGGCAACTGGTGATGTCGAACCTGGCCTATGCCAGGCTTTGGGGGCATGACCCGACGGCGGACCTGTCCGAGGCCAGCCTTGCGACGATTGTGGGGCACTGGAAGGAAAACGCCTCGCCCAGCCCGATCTGGGCGGAATTCGAGGATCTGGCGGCGGCCCCGACCGACCGTCGCCCGATCAGCGCCGAGGCGCGGCTGAAGGATGGACGGCTTCTGGCCTGCCGGTTCACGCCGCTGGTGGCGGGATCGACCATGGCGGCGTTCCGGGTGCTGCCTGCGGCGCCGGGACCGAAGGCCGTTCCCGATGCCGAACGGATGACCGCCTGAACCACAGCCCGAACCACGGCCTGAACCACGGCGGCTTGCGCATGGCCCCGGCGCGGCTAGACTCGGGGCCATGCAGACCTGCCTGACTTTCGATTTGCCAGACCCCGAAGCGACAGACCGTCTGGCACGGGTTCTGGCGCATGGGCTTTGCGCCGGGGACGCGGTGCTGCTGTCGGGGCCGATCGGGGCGGGCAAGTCGCATCTGGCACGCAGGCTGATCCGCGAAAGACTGGGCAACCCGGACGAGGACGTGCCCTCGCCCAGCTTCACGCTGGTGCAGACCTATCCCGCCGATCCGCCGATCTGGCATGCCGACCTTTACCGGCTGACGCACCCCGACGAGGTGCTGGAGCTTGGTCTGGACGAAGCGTTCCGCAGCGCGATCTGCCTGATCGAATGGCCGGATCGGTTGGGGGCGGATGCCCCGGAAACTGCCATCACAGTGACGCTTTCTCTGGCGGAGAAGGGTCGCCGCGCGCAAGTGACGGTGCCGGACCGACCGGCGCTGGCGGCGGCGCTGCGAAATCTGGCGCTGACGGATTTTGTGCAGCGCGCCGGTTGGCAAGGGGCAGACCGGTCCCAGATTGCCGGGGATGCCTCGGGCCGCCGGTTTGAACGGCTGGCCCTTGGGGGTCGGACAGCGGTCTTGCTGGACAACCCGCCCGGTCTGCCCGACCGGCTGGAGGATTTTCTGGCGCTGGACCGGCATCTGCGCCGGATCGGCCTGTCCGCGCCCGAGATCTATGCGGAAGACATGGGCAATGGCTTTGCGGTGATGGAGGACCTTGGCGATGTGCTGTTCTCGCGCCGGCTAGTCGATGCGCCGCAGACCGAAGCCGCGCTTTACCGGCTGGCGGTGGATGTGCTGATCTATCTGCAATCCCGCCCCGCCCCGCCCGGCTTGCCCGACCAAAGCGCCGAGACCTGGGCCGAAGCCGCGATGCTGGCGGTCACGCAATATCGGCTGGGGGTGACGGGGGATGCGGCGGACCCGGCCCCGCTGCAAGCCGCGCTGGCCAAGGCGATCCGCCGTTTGGCGGACGGGCCGCGCGTGCTGATCCACCGGGACTATTTTTCCGGAAACCTGCTGCTGCTGCCGCGCGCGGGGATTGCCGGCGTGGGGCTGATCGACTTTCAGCTTGGGCAGATGGGGCAGCCGGTTTACGACCTTGTCTCGCTGTTGCAGGACGCGCGGCGGGACGTGAGCCTGCAGCTTGAAACCGAGATGAAGGCGCGGTTTACGGCGGCGACCGGCGCTGTCGGGTTCGAGGCCGCCTATGCCGTTTGGGGTGTGCAGCGGGCCTTGCGCATCCTTGGCGTCTTCGCGCGCCTGTGCCGGGAGGAAGGGCGGGCGGAGTATTTGCCCCACCTGCCCCGGGTCATGCGCGATCTGCGGCGCAATCTGGCGCATCCCGGGTTGGCGACGCTGAAGCGGCTCTGTGATGGCCTTTTGCCCGAAGCAACCCCCGAGGCACTTGAGAAGCTGAGGTCGCAATGCGGCGCTTTCCGGTGATGATCTTTGCCGCCGGCTTTGGCGCGCGGATGGGCGATCTGACCAAGGACCGGCCCAAACCCCTGATAACGGTGGCCGGGCGCGCGCTGATCGACCATGCGCTGGATCTTGTCGGCGAGGGGCCTGTGGTGGTCAACCTGCACTACAGGGGCGCACAGATGGAACTCCACCTGAAGGGCCGGGATGTGCGGCTGGCGTGGGAGCCGGAGATCCTGGAAACCGGCGGCGGGCTGAAGGCGGCGCTGCCTCTGCTTGGGGCCGGGCCGGTGATGACGTTGAACTCGGATGCGGTCTGGACCGGGGATAACCCGCTGGAAACGCTGGAAAGCGCCTGGAAAGACGACATGGCCGGCCTGCTGCTGGTGGCGCCGAATGACGTCGCGCTGGGCCGGGCGGACGCGCCGGCGGATTTCAGGATGGGCGCGGACGGGCGGCTGACCCGGGCGAAGGGCGCGGCCGAAGGGGTGGTCTATCTGGGCGCGCAAATCGTGCAGCCGCACTGGGTGGCGGATTGGCCCGAGACCAAATTCTCGATGAACCGGGTCTGGGACCAGATGATCGCGGCGGGGCGGCTTTACGGGGTGGCGCACCGGGGCGGCTGGTGCGATGTCGGCTCTCCGCCAGGGATTGTCCAGGCGGAAGCCTTGCTGAAAGGGGCTGCGCGTGGCTGAGCTTTATGCGCTGCCTTTGGGCGTCGATTTTGCCAACGGGTTCGTGCGCGGCCTGCTGGACCGGCACGGCACCACGCCCGAGGATCTGGCCCGCGTCACGGTCTTTGCCAACAGCCAGCGGATGCGGGCGCGCATAAAGGCGGAACTGCTGGCGGCGGGGGTGCATCTTCTGCCCCGGCTGAAGCTGGTGTCGGACCTGAGCGAGGATCTGATCCTGGCCGACCTGCCGCCCGCCGCCCCAGCCCTGCGGCGGCGCCTGCAATTGAACCAGTTCGTCCGCACGCTGATCGCCAGCGATCCGACGCTGGCCCCGGCATCAGCGGTGCAGGACCTGACCGAAAGCCTGTTCGCGCTGATGGAAGAAATGGACAGCGAGGGGGTCGAGCCGGGCGCTTTGGCGGCGCTGGATGTGTCGGACCATTCCGAGCACTGGGCGCGCAGCCAGCGGTTTCTGGGGATTCTGGTGCCGTTCTTTGCCCGTGATGCGGCGCAGGGGGCTGGCGCGCGGCAACGGCTGGCGGCGCTGCGGCTCGCCGAATTGTGGGCGGCGCGGCCCCCGGCGGACCCGGTGATCGTCGCGGGCTCCAGCGGCTCACGCGGGGCGATTGCCGAGTTCATGCTGGCGGTGGCGAGGGCCCCGAGCGGCGCGGTGGTGCTGCCGGGGTTTGACTTTGATCTGCCGGACACCGTTTGGGCGGTGATGGATGATGCGATGGCGGCCGAGGATCATCCGCAGTACCGCTTCCGGCATCTGATGGACCGGCTGGGCCTTGCGCCGGGCGATGTGCGGCGCTGGTCAGATGCGCCCAGCGCCGATCCGGCGCGAAACCGGGTGATCTCGCTGGCGCTGCGGCCCGCGCCGGTCACGGATCAATGGCTGGTCGAGGGGGCGCGGCTGACGGACCTGCCCGGCGCGTTGTCCAACATGACGTTCCTGGAAGCGGCCTCTCCGCGGCAAGAGGCGCAGGCGATTGCGCTGATCCTGCGGGATGCGGCGGCGCGGGGCGAAAAAGCGGCTCTGATCACGCCGGATCGGCTGCTGACACGGCGGGTGACGGCCGCGCTGGACCGCTGGGGAATCCGGCCGGACGACAGTGCGGGCAAGCCGCTGATGCTGTCCGCGCCGGGGCGGTTCCTGCGGCTGGTGGCCGATCTGTTCTGCGAGCGGCCGACGGCGGCGCGGCTTCTGGTGCTGCTGAAACATCCGATGGTGATGAGCGGCGAAGGGCGCGGCCCGCACCTGCTGCTGACGCGCGAGTTGGAATTGAAGTTGCGCCGCTATGGGCCGGTGTTTCCAGTCGCGGCGGATTTGCACCGCTTTGCCGCTGCCCGGTCCGAGGCGGCTGCGGCGGGCTGGTCTGCTGTGCTGGAACAGGCTCTGCGCTTGCTGGAATCGCCGGATACCGCCATGCCGCTGGTGTCACATATCGACCGGCATCGCGCCCTAGCTGAACTTTTGGCACGGGGACTGGCGCCGGGTGGCAGCGGGCAGTTGTGGCTGGAAAAGCCGGGGGAAAAATGCGCCGATATCTTCGCGCAACTGACCGCCGAAGCCGCTTATGGTGACGAGATCACAGCGCTGGATTACCGCGACCTGTTCGCGGCGCTGCTGGCCGAGGGGTCGTCGCCCGAGACTGATCCGGTTCATCAGGACACGCTGATCTTCGGCGCGCGCGAGGCGAGAGAGTGCGGCGCGGGTCTGGTGATCCTTGCCGGGCTGAACGAGGGTGCTTGGCCGCAGGTGCCCGCGCCCGATGCCTGGTTGAACCGGGCCTTGCGCAAACAGGCCGGGCTGTTGCTGCCGGAACGACAGATCGGTCTGTCGGCGCATGACTTCCAGCAAGCAGCCACTGCGGCGCGCGTGGTGCTGAGCCGCGCGCTGCGGTCCGACGAATCCGAGACCGTGGCAGCGCGCTGGCTGAACCGGCTGACCAATCTGGTGGGCGGGCTTCCGGGGGCAGAGGGGCCGGAAGCGCTGATGCAGATGCGGGCGCGGGGGTCGGTCTGGCTGGATATGGCGAAAGCGGTGGACAAACCGGGCGCGGCAGAGGCTGCCGACCCGGGGCTGCGCCCGGCGCTTCGGCCGCGCCCGGTGCCGCCCGCCCATGCCCGCCCGGACCTGTTGTCGTTGACCGAAATCGAAGTGCTGATCCGTGACCCTTATGCGATCTATGCCAAACGCATTCTCAACTTGCGCCCGCTGGACGCGCTTGAAACCGAGCCTGATGCGGGCGATCGCGGCACGCTGTTCCACAAGGTGATGGAGCGGTTTGCTGTTGAGAGACCCGTTGACGAGAGTGAACCTGAAGCGATGACGCGGCTTTTGACCACCGCAGCCGCGGTGCTGGCGGCCGATCTGCCCTTCCCGCTGCACCGCGCCCTGTGGCTGGCGCGGTTTGAAGGTGCGGCGGCCCCGCTGTTGGCGGAGGACCAGCGCGTCGGCGATATCGTCGCCGTCGAACGCAAGGGCGCGCTGGAGGTCGAGGACACCGGCGTCACCTTGCAGGGCCGGCTTGACCGGGCGGATCGGGGGGCGGGCGGAGCGCTGGTGCTGATCGACTTCAAGTCAGGCCATGTGCCCAGCGAGGCCGAGCAGAAGGCCTTCGCGCTGCAACTTCTCGCCACGGCGTCCCTGGTCGAACGTGGCGCTTTCGGGGTGCCGGTGCCGCTGGAGGTGGGTGAGATTCGCTATGTCGGGATGACGGACAAGGGCAAGGTCGTGGCGACCGAAATGACGGATGAACTGCGCGAGGCGACCTGGGACGGGCTGGTAAAGCTGCTGCGGCATTATCGGCGCGCGGACACCGGGTTCACGGCACGGCGGGCGATGATGCTGGCGGGCCAGCCCGGCGATTACGATCTGTTGTCGCGCTTTGGCGAGTGGGACCTGTCGGCCCCGGCGCAGGACGAAACCGTGGGGGCGCCCGATGCCGGATGATGCCAGCCTTGCGCAGGTTCTGGCCGCCGAGCCGGGGGTTTCGACCTGGCTTTCGGCCAATGCAGGGTCGGGCAAGACCCGGGTTCTGATCGACCGGGTGGCGCGGCTTTTGCTGAACGGCACGCCGCCGGCGCGGATCTTGTGCCTGACCTATACCAATGCCGCGGCCTCCGAGATGCAGAACCGGTTGTTCCGGCGGCTGGGGGAATGGGCGATGATGCCGGTGCCTTTGCTGTCAAAGGCGCTGGCCGATCTGGGGGCCGAGGCGGCGGACCTTTCCGAGGCGCGGCGGCTGTTCGCCCGGGCGATCGAGACGCCGGGGGGTCTGCGCATCCAGACCATCCATTCGTTCTGCGCCAGCCTTTTGCGGCGGTTTCCCTTGGAAGCGCAGGTGGCGCCGCAGTTCACCGAGATTGACGAGCGCACGCGCAGCCAGTTGATCCGGGGGCTGCTGGTGGACATGGCGACGGGCGTTCATGCCGGGCTGATTGGCGATCTGGGGCGGGTGTTCGGAGAGCATGCCTTCTTCAAGGCAGTCGAGCGGATTGCCGATCTGCGCCGGGGTCTGGTGCCGCAGGGGCGGGCCGGGGTGTTGGCCGCGATGGGTCTGCCGGCGACTGCAACGGTGAAAGGCCTGGCAGCGCAGGCGGTGAAGGGGATCACGCCGGGCTGGCGGCATCAGGCGGTTCTGGTGCTGGCGGAAAGCGGGCCGATGGATGTGAAGCTGGGCCGCGCGCTGATGGGCCTGGATCTGGACGCGCCCGGTCTGGCCGAGATGGAGGCGCTGGAGCAGGTTCTGGTCTTCAAGTCCGGCGCGAAAGCCGGGGAGGCCAGGCCGGTGCCAACCAAGCCGCTGAAGCAGGCACATTTTGCCTTGTTCGAGCCGCTTTCGGACATCGCCCAGCGTGTGGCCGAGCTTCGCCCGCAGCGGCTGGCGATGCTGGCGGCCGAGCAGGCTTTGGCCCTGTCGGATTTCGCGCGGGTGTTTCTGCCGCTGTTCGCGGCGGCCAAGGCCCGGCGGGGATGGCTGGATTTCGACGACCTGATCGAGCGGGCGGAAAGCCTTTTGACCGACCCGTCGGTCGCGGCCTGGGTGTTGTTCCGGCTGGACGGCGGCATCGACCATATTCTGGTGGACGAAGCGCAGGATACCTCGCCGAACCAGTGGCGGGTGATTGATCTGCTGACGGCAGAGTTTACCGCCGGGGTGGGCGCGCGCAGCACCGAGCGGACCTTGTTCGTGGTGGGCGACAAGAAACAGTCGATCTATTCGTTCCAGGGCGCCGATGTGTCCGGCTTTGATGCGCGGAACGGGCAGTTTCAGGCCGCGTTCAATGCGGTGGGGCTGGCGTTCGAAAACCGCGACCTGCGACATTCGTTCCGGTCGTCTCCGGTGGTTTTGAACGTGGTGGATGCGCTGTTCGGGAACCGCTATCCCGAGGCTTTGGGCCGCGATGTGCGGCATATCGCGTTTCACGATGCGTTGCCGGGGCGGGTGGAACTGTGGCCGGTG
>JANLQT010000439.1:0-1817 GCA_031368035.1 Rhodobacterales bacterium
AAGCACAGGGCCCCGCTGCGCCCGGTTTTCAGCACCACATCGCGCACGGTGGATTGCCGCGTCACCACGTCGCCCACAAGGAAACGCCCGCGCAAGTCGATCTGCCCGCCCGCCCACATCCGATGCGGCAACGGCACCGGAGGCAGCAAGCCGCCACGGTTGGGATGCCCGTCCAGCCCCAGTTGCGACATCGGTCGCGCAGCGGGCGCAAGGCACCAATGGATGGCAAGGGGGGCAAGGGGGGCAAGCGCACCCTCAACCCGTTCCGGGTTGGCGTCGTCCAGCACCGCCAGATAGCCTGCAACCAGCCGGGCAGAGACGGTATCCACTGCCGTCTCAGTCCGGCCAATCCACTGACGCAAGTGGTCAATGTCGAGGGGGGCTTCGGTCATCTGGAAAACTCCGTCCGGATCAGGTCCGTGTGTTGCCCCAGTTCCGGGACCGGCCCCGCCACCAAGTCGCGCCGCAATGGTGATACGGCACCGCTGAACGTGCCGCCCGCCACGGATCCCTGCATCCGGCGCAGGGCGGAATGGGCGGACAAGGCGGCCACGGTGCTGACCCGCGACCATGGCAGGTCTGCGGCCTCCAGCACCGCGATCATTCCGGCTTGGGTCTGGGCCGCGAAGATCGGGCCGATGATGGCATCCAGCGCCACCCGGTTGACGACACGGGCCGGGTTGTTGGCAAAGCGTGGGTCATCGGTCAGATCAGGGCGAAGCAAGACCGTGGCGCAGAACCGCACCCATTCGTGTGGCGTTTGCACCACCGCTACCACCTCGCCATCGGCGCAGGCATACGCACCGTAGGGATAAATCGCCGCATGGCTCAGTCCCACACGCGGCGTGTCGCGGTGGGCGTAGTCGTGGTGCAAGAGCGGCACCGACATCAAGTCGGCCATCGTGTCGAACATGGCAATCTCTATCGCCTTGCCCTTCCCGGTCAGCCCGCGTTCCAGCAACGCCTCCAGCACGGCGGCGTGGGCGGTCATGCCCGTCGTGACATCGGCGAGGGAAACGCCCACCTTGACGGGGGTTTCCGCAGTGCCCGTCACCGAACACAAGCCGCTTTCGGCCTGAATCAGCATGTCATAGGCGCGCATGCCACGGGCCGGGGTGTCTTGCCCGTAGCCGACGATATCCACAGCGATCAGGCGGGGAAAGCGCGCCACCAGATCAGCAGCGCCCAGCCCCAGCCGAGCGGCTGCACCGGGGGCAAGATTCTGCACAAAGATATCGGCCCGTGCCACCATAGCCTCAACCACGGCGCGGTCGGCGTCGGCCTTGATGTCCAGAACAGCGCTTTGCTTGCCCCGGTTCAGCCAGGCGAAATAGGCGCTGGTGCCGTGGACGGCCCGGTCATAATGCCGTGCGGTATCGCCGGTTTCCCGTTCAATTTTGATCACCCGCGCGCCCGCATCGGCCAGCCGCACGGTGCAGGCGGGCGCTGCCACCGCCTGTTCGATGGCCACCACCAGAAGCCCGGTCAGCGGACCCGCCATATCAATAAGACCTCGGCAGGCCAAGCACATGCTCGGCAAGGTGGGACAGGATCAGGTTGGTCGAAATCGGCGCCACTTGATACAACCGCGCCTCACGGAACTTGCGTTCGATGTCATATTCCTCGGCAAAACCGTAACCGCCGTGGGTCTGCACGCAAGCCTCTGCGGCGGCCCACGACGCTTCAGCCGCCAGCATCTTGGCCATATTCGCCTCTGCCCCGCAGTCGCGGCCCGCCTCGAACAGGCCGGCCGCGTGTTTCACCATCAGTTCAGCCGCCCGCATCTGGGCATAGGCCTTGGCAATCGGGAACTGCAC
>JANLQT010000558.1:0-5002 GCA_031368035.1 Rhodobacterales bacterium
GGGGCCTTGACGTCCGCGACCGAACGCTTGGTCGCCACGATCGGGCCTTTGCCGTCGATCGGGTTGCCGAGCGCATCGACGACGCGGCCCAGAAGCCCGTCACCGACCGGCACGTCCACGATGGACTTGGTGCGCTTGACGACGTCGCCTTCCTTGATGGTCCGGTCTTCGCCGAAGATCACGATGCCGACGTTGTCAACTTCCAGGTTCAGCGCCATGCCGCGGATGCCGCCGGGAAATTCCACCATCTCACCGGCCTGGACATTGTCGAGGCCGTGGACGCGGGCAATGCCGTCGCCAACGCTGAGCACCCGGCCAACTTCGGCCACTTCGGCGTCTTGGCCAAAATTCTTGATCTGCTCTTTCAGGATCGCAGAGATTTCTGCCGCTTGGATACCCATCACCCAACCTCTTTCATTGCATTCTGGAGGGAAGCGAGCCGCGCCTTGACCGACGTGTCGATCATGACCGAGCCCAGCTTGACGATCAGTCCGCCGATGAGGCTTTCATCGACGGTCGCATTCAATTTGATATCCTTGCCGACCTTGGCTTTCAGCGCGGCGGCCAGCTTGGTGGCCTGCGCGGCGGAAAGTTTGGTGGCAGAGGTGACATCGGCGGTGACTTCGCCTTTTTCGGCGGCGATCCGGTCGCGCAAATCGGACAGCAGGTGCGGCAGCACGAACAAGCGCCGTTTGGAGGCCATCAGCGCCAGCGTGTTCGACGTCAGCGCGGACAGGCCCAGCTTGGCCGCCACGGCGCCCATGGCGCGGGATTGATCCTCGCGGCCCAGCAGCGGCGAGGCGATCATATCGCGCAGATCGGCGCTTGCGGACAACGCATCGGCCAGAAGGCCCACGTCTGTTTCCAGCGACGTCAGGGCTTTGGCGTCCTTGGACAGCTCGAACAGCGCCAGCGCATAGCGCTGTGCAATTCCGAGCGAGATGGAGGCTGGTTCAGACACGGCATCCCTTTTCGCGGTTTAGGCCCCTTCCGTTCGCTGCCCGGGTGACACGTCACTGCGGGCGGCGCATGGGGAGCGCACGTTTGTCGTATTTTGAGGCGTCCTTAGCAGAGCGATCACAACCTCGCAACCGCTGCGGGCTGATTTTCCTGCCAAAAGAATGCCGCTGACGCAGGTATCGGGGGCGTAGCCGGGCCGGGGGTCCGGGGGCTGGTTTTCCCGGGTTTCAAAACGCTTTGATACTGTTGGGAAAACCCTTGCCTGTGCGGGGGATGGATTTGTGCGAAGGGCGGCACTTGTCCGGCGCGGACGCCTTAGTCCAAGTGCAGCGACGATTCGTCACCCCTCCCCCCTGCATCAGTCAGGCAGGCGCTGCTGCACTCTTGGCACCGGCGACGGCGCGGGCAGGCCTTCAAGCACTTTCAGCGGCTTGCGGATCACCGCGCCAAGCCCGCCGCGCGTGGGGGCGTAGACCTGCTTGGACGCCTCGACCATCAGCACCCCGCCTGCCAGCCAGGGCGCATGACGGCCAAGGGTTTCCCAGAACGCCGAGGTGCGCAGCCAGAACCGGCGCGGCGAGGGCGGGGCGACCAGCACGGTCAGCGCATGTTCGGGCGTGAAGCCATGGGCGCGCAGCAGGGCTTCAAGCTGGCCGCCGGAATAGGGATGGCCGGTGCCAAAGGGCGTGGCTTCCGACCGCGCCCAAAGCCCGGCGCGGTTGGGCACCACGAACAGGGCACGGCCGCCGGGACCCAGCACCCGGTGCGCCTCGTTCAGGATGGCGGAGGGGTCGGAGGACACTTCCAGCGCATGCATGACCACCAGACGGTCCACAAAGCCGGTGGCGATGGGCCAGGCCAATTCCTCGCACAGGACGGCGACGTTGGGCTCGCCTGCGGGCCAGGGCATCACGCCTTGCGGCGCCGGCATCAGCCCGATCACCCGGCGCGCCTTGGCCAGATAAGGGCGCAGCAGCGGCACGGCAAAGCCGAAGCCCGCCACGGTCTGCCCGGCCAGCGGCGGCCAGATCGCCAGCATCTGATCCCGCATCGCCCGCTGCGCCACCCGGCCCAGCGGCGTGCGGTAGTAGAAGTTGCGCAGGTCCAGAACGTCGAGATGCATCAGCCGTTCCCGGTGGTTTGGCAGGTTATAGCGCGAGGTCGGAGCCGCTTTCCACTGGTGATGCGGCAGGAGCCTCCGGCGGGAGGTATTTGTTTCCGCGGTGATGGCACAAGGGGCCTGGGGCCTGACTTGCGCCTGTCACCTGTTTGGGCTCAGTCTTGGGGGCAAGCATGAAAGGACGCATCATGGCGCTGGAACTGGTCACGATCCCCTGTCTGAAGGACAACTACGCCTATCTGCTGCATGACGCAGGCAGCGGGGTGACGGCGCTGGTGGATGCGCCCGAGGCGGCGCCGATCCTTGCAGCGCTGAAGGCGCGGGGCTGGAAGCTGTCGATGCTGCTGATCACCCATCACCATTCCGACCATATCGACGGCGTGGCCGAGATTGTGGCCGCGACCGGGGCGCAGGTGATCGGGGCTGCGGCGGATGCGCACCGATTGCCGAAGCTGGACCGCGCCGTGAAGGAGGGCGATGCGGTAGCAGTGGGCGGAGAGGTCGGGCATGTGCTGGACGTCTCGGGCCACACGCTGGGGCATATCGCCTTTGTGTTCCCGGAAGCCGGGCTGGCCTTCACTGCCGACAGCCTGATGGCGGGCGGCTGCGGGCGGCTGTTCGAGGGCGCGCCGGGGGTGATGTGGGCCAGCCTGTCCAAGCTGGCCGCCCTGCCCGGCGAGACGCTGATCTGTTCGGGCCATGAATATACCGCCAGCAATCTGCGCTTTGCCGCGACGATCGAGCCGGACAATGCGGCCTTGCAGGCGCGCATCGTGCGGGTGGCCGCGGCGCGGGAAAAGGGCGAGGCGACGGTGCCCTCGCTGTTGTCCGAAGAGATGGCGACGAACCCGTTCCTGCGCGCCAGCCATCCCGGCGTGAAGGCGGGGGTGGGGTTGGCGGGCGCCGGGGATGCCGAGGTCTTTGCCGAAATTCGCGCCCGCAAGGACAAGTTCTAGGGCGTGCCCGTGCTGAAGGATCGGTCTTTGCGGGCGTTCCGGGCGGATCATTTCTTCACTTTTCGCCTTCGCGCCGATTTTGCCCGGATTTAGCACTTGAAGTTGGCCCGAGAAAACCGATCCTTTACCCTATGAGGCCATGGTCGAGGCAGGACTGCCGCAGGACCCAGCAACAGGAGCACGCAACGTGCCGTCATTTTCATCGACGCTAGAACAGGCAATCCATGCAGCGCTGGCTTTGGCCAATGCGCGGCGCCACGAACTTGCAACGCTGGAACATCTGCTTCTGGCGCTGATTGAAGAACCCGACGCACTTCGGGTGATGAAGGCCTGCTCGGTCGATGTGGGCGCGTTGAAAAAGACGCTGGTCAATTTCATCGACGACGATCTGTCCACACTGGTGACGGATGTGGAAGGGTCGGAGGCGGTGCCCACGGCGGCGTTCCAGCGCGTGATCCAGCGTGCGGCGATTCATGTGCAAAGTTCGGGGCGGACGGAAGTGACTGGGGCGAATGTGCTGGTCGCGATCTTTGCCGAGCGGGAAAGCAACGCCGCCTATTTCCTGCAAGAACAGGACATGACCCGTTACGACGCGGTGAATTTCATCGCGCATGGCGTGGCCAAGGATCCGGCGTTCGGCGAAAGCCGTCCGGTGTCGGGGGCCGAGGAACAGCACGAAACGCCCAAGGCCGAGGCTGGCGAGGCCAAGGATTCCGCGCTTTCGAAATACTGCGTCGATCTGAACGTGAAGGCGCGCAAGGGCGACGTTGACCCGCTGATCGGGCGCGAGGCGGAAGTGGAGCGGGCCATTCAGGTGCTGTGCCGCCGGCGGAAGAACAACCCGTTGCTGGTGGGCGACCCCGGCGTGGGCAAGACTGCGATAGCGGAAGGGTTGGCGCGCAAGATCGTGCTGGGCGAGACGCCGGAGATTCTGGCGGGGGCGACGATCTTCTCGCTGGATATGGGCTCGCTTTTGGCGGGGACCCGGTATCGCGGCGACTTCGAGGAACGGCTGAAGGCAGTCGTCAAGGAGCTGGAGGATCACCCCGACGCGATCCTGTTCATCGACGAAATTCATACGGTGATCGGCGCGGGCGCGACCTCGGGCGGGGCGATGGATGCGTCCAACCTGCTGAAACCGGCGTTGCAAGGCGGCAAGCTGCGCTGCATGGGGTCCACGACCTACAAGGAATATCGCCAGCATTTCGAAAAGGACCGCGCGCTGGCGCGGCGGTTCCAGAAGATCGACGTGAACGAGCCGACGGTGGAAGATTCTGTGAAGATTCTGATGGGGCTGAAGCCCTATTTTGAAGAGCATCACGACCTGCACTACACCAAGGAAGCGATCAAGGCGGCGGTCGATCTGTCGGCGCGTTATATCCATGACCGCAAGCTGCCGGACAAGGCGATCGACGTGATCGACGAGGCGGGGGCGGCGCAGCACCTGCTGTCGGAATCCAAGCGGCGCAAGATCATCGGGGCGAAAGAGATCGAGGCTGTGGTGGCCAAGATCGCCCGCATCCCGGCGAAAAGCGTCTCCAAGGACGACGCCGAAGTGCTGCGCGATCTGGAAAAGGGCCTCAAGCGGGTGGTGTTCGGGCAGGATGCGGCGATTGTCGCGCTGTCTTCGGCGATCAAGCTGGCGCGGGCGGGTCTGCGCGAGCCGGAAAAGCCCATCGGCAACTATCTGTTCGCGGGCCCCACGGGGGTCGGCAAGACGGAAGTGGCCAAGCAACTGGCGTCCAGCTTGGGCGTTGAACTGCTGCGCTTTGACATGTCGGAATACATGGAAAAGCACGCGGTTTCGCGGTTGATCGGGGCGCCTCCGGGCTATGTCGGGTTTGACCAGGGCGGCATGCTGACGGACGGTGTGGACCAGCATCCGCATTGCGTGCTGCTGCTGGACGAGATCGAAAAGGCGCATCCGGATGTGTACAACATCCTGTTGCAGGTGATGGACCACGGC